>CAKUJM010000022.1 GCA_934661755.1 uncultured Lentisphaeria bacterium
GCGGCACGTCATGCCCGGCGCCAACCCCTCCGGCGCTGACGCGCCACCTCCCCTTGCAGGGGAGGCTTTTCTTGTCGTGAAAACGTGAGCGCGGTCGTTTTACGTCCGTGCACAGCGGCACGTCATGCCCGGCGCCAACCCCTCCGGCGCTGACGCGCCACCTCCCCTTGCAGTGGAGGCTCTTCTTGTCGTGAAAACGTGAGCGCGGTCGTTTTACAGCCAGGCACGACGGCACGTCTTGCGATGGGTGGCGTGGAAAACGACTCCCGCCGTTTTTTCCCCATTTGTAAAGTGTCTGCCAATCGCACACTTTTGGGGATTATGGCTTTTGCGGAGGCGTGTCAGACGGGTGGGCAGTATTTTGAGTGCACTGCGCAAAAAAGTCTGCTGTTTTTTCATCATTCATTCAGGAGGAGCCCACCATGTTCCATTCATGCTGCCGCAATGTCATGATGCTGTTATGGCTTGTCATGGCTTCGGCGTTAATGTGGCCGTTGTCACTGCACGCAACCGACTGGTATGTCGCGCCCACCGGATCGCCGGAGTGTTCCGGATTGGACTGGGTGAGTGCACTGGACTGTCTGCAGGATGCGCTGGACCGGTCGGTATCTGGCGACCGCATTTTCGTGGCGGAGGGCGTGTACATGCCGAAAAAGCGCAGTGGCGATGCCATTGTGCCGCACGCCTCTTTTCAGCTCAAGGACGGGGTTTCGCTGTTTGGCGGCATGGCGGGCTATGAAAGCGTTGCGGAGTTCCTCTCCATGCCCTGGTACACTGTTTTCATCCTGGACAAGCGTCCGACCCATGATCGTGACCGCAATGGCATCATCGAGGCCTGGGAGTATCTTCATGAGACGGTTCTGACCCTGCCACCGGGGTGCAGCGGGCCGGTGTTGGAGTGCGGCGGCACGACTTTCGGGAAGCGCACGCTGGTCAGCGGCTTCACCATCCGTGGCGGCAATGCCCTGGGGCTGGCTGGCGAGAGCGCCAATCCGGGCAAGGGTGGCGGCGCCAGCGTCAGCGGCACGGTGGAGTTCCAGTGCTGTCTGTTTGAAGACAACTATGCCATCGACGGTGGTGCGATCCATTCGGATGGCGAGGCGATCATCACCCGCAGCCGCTTTATACGCAACAACGCCGCCGGCGGTGGCGGTGCGATCTGCATGATTGGCGATGGCGGGCAAGTGCGCGCCTGTGTCTTTTCCGACAACGGCGATGAGCAGTCCTGCATTTCCGGCGGCGGCGCGATTTATCTTGGCGGGGCCGCGCATGTCAACTTTTGCACGGCCGTCGGCAATGCGTCATTTGGCGGTGGGTCGGCGATCATGGTCGCCGGGACGGGCGCACGGATCCGCAACTCGCTGATTTGGGGGAATTTTGGCCATCCGCAGGAATTATGGTGCGGCAATGGCAACGAGGTGGAGCGCTGCGCCGTCACCTCGGGCGGCTGCGCGGGTGTTGTCAGCGAGGGGTGTTTTCCGTTGGCGCGCGACAACGCCGGTCCCAACGGCGTGGATGTCAATGACAACGACGCCGGCCTTTACTATCCCTGCATGAATGATGTCCCGCTGGGGAATTTCTCCCTTGGCCGCGGCTCATATCTGATCCAGCGCTGCGATCGCGAGCGGCTGCCATGGCAGCATATGTCAGAGCAAGATGTCGAAATGACGTACAGTGAATACGCTTTTGACATGTATTCATTCGGATGCGAGCCTGGATATGATGCACGACCCGGTGCCCTGCGCGACATAAAAGACTGGAATGGGCATTTTTCCATTTTTGGCAAACGGAAGTGCCCGTTGATTGCGGTTGGCGCATACGACACCTTCAATGGCTACAATGATGACGGGGTTGTCCCCGGCAATATGGCCATCCATGCCTCATTGGATCGCGAGCTCTACTATGGCGAGTGTGCCCGGATTCGGCTGGTACGGGATCCGCACCAGCTGGCGACGTATGAATTCACGGTGGATCGGCCGGAGATCCTGGCGATAGAGGGCGGCGAGGCCAGGGCGTTGTCGGTGGGAAAATGCATAGTGACGGTCACGGCGACGCCGGTTGCAAGCAGTCGCGAGGACTGCATCGAGGAATTTGCGCCGGTGACCCGCGAATTTGAGGTGACGGTTCGTCCGCGGCCGTTGCATATTCTGATCGACGACCAGACCTGGGATGACTCCGGCATGCCCCGTCCGTCCCTGACCTGGCGGCTGCTCTCCGGGAAGCTAAACGACGGTGACCGCATTGTCGGCCAGCCGGATTGCGCAATCGGGAGTTTTCCTGCGGAGGCGCCATCGCAATGCCCGATTCTGCCGGGGACGCTGTCGGTGGAGCCATTTGCGGTGGCGGGGAATTACGAGATCGTCTTCACCAACGGGGTGCTGAAGTGTCTTGATTCCCGCGAGATGGCGATATTGTCGGATGTCGAGATGATCTACAATGGCCGGGAGGCCCGTCCGGAGTGCACCTGGCCGTCTGGCAGGCCGGTTGCATTGTCATGGAGCCATCTGCGCGATGGCGAGGCGGATAGCGTGGCGGGATTGCCGGTCTATCCCGGCAGCTATACGGTGATGGCGGAGAATGCGGCCGGCGGCGCGGCTTCCTGCCGGGTGGTGATTCACAAGGCGCCGCTGAAATGCACCGCAGCGGACAAATACCGTGCCGTCGGCGCCGCCAATCCGGAGTTCACCTGCATTTGGGAGGGGCTGGTTGGCAACGACACGGTGGAGAGCCTGGAGGAGCTGCCGGTGGCCAGCACCAGCGCCGGCCTGGGCAGTCCCGCCTCGGCGCAAGGATACCCGATCAGCCTTTCCGGCGGCCATGACTACCGCTATGAGATCAGCACCTTTGACGGCATGCTCTATGTCACCGGCCGCGCCGCGCAGATCGAGGCGGCTTCGGCGGAAGGCGCGGTCTATGGCACCAGGCTGTCGGAGATCTGGATTTGCGCCTATTCAGTCGATCCGGACAGCGGCGACTTCGTTTCCGGGGAGTTCCTGTGGGATGAGCCGGGGGCGATGCTGGAAGCCGGCGAGCACCTCTGCTCCTGGACCTTCATCCCGGATGACAATTACACCTACGGCTGTTCCAGCGGCAGTTCGGTGGTGTCCATCACCTGTCGGCCATTGACAGTTGGGGCGCGAGGCGCCGGCAAGGAGTATGGCGAGCCGGATCCGGAGCTGCATTTCGGCATTCTCCAGGGCTCTCTTGCATCCGGAGACCGTCTGGATGGCGAGGTCCGGCGCGATGCCGGCGAGTCATTGGGGAGCTATCGCATGAGCGTCGGGGATTTGCGGATCGTGAATGCCGTCGGGCGCGACGTCACCCACAATTATGCCATGCTGCGCAAGGATGGCCAGTTTACGATTGCCAGGCGGCGGCTGGCCATCGCCATCGACAGCCTGTCAAAGGAAGTGGGCGGGGATGATCCGGCCTTCACCTGGCGGGTGGCCGCGGGTGCGTTGCTTCCCGGCGACCAGGCGCAGCTGGAGCTGATTCGCGAGGAAGGCGAGGAGCCTGGCCGGTATGCCATCACCCCGGCGGCGGCCGTACTTCCGGACTACTACGAGGCCACGGTGGAGCCGGGGCAGCTGGTCATCTATGTCCCGGGGTTGCGTCTGATGGTGGATCCGGAGACGGGGCTGGAGCTGCTGGAGGTCGGCGAAATTGTCTATGGCATGAGGCTGGACGGGGCGCGTCAGCTCATCGGGCAGGTCTGTTATTTTGATCCCGCGGCGGGCGGGGAAATTGCAGTGGATGGCCATTTCGAGTGGATTCGCGACGGCGAACGGCCGGACGCGGGCGAGTATGACCTGTCATGGATCTTCGTTCCGGATGACGAGATGCTGGCGTGGGAGGAGAGCCTGTGCGGGGAAATGAGGGTGCAGATCCAGAAGGCGGTGCTGAAGGCCAAGGTGACGCCGTTGCCGCAGCCGGTGCCATATCGCGTGGAGGGCGACTTCAGCAATTGCAAGGTGTCGCTTTTGTCTGGACTTGTCAATGACGACAATGAGTTTCTGGTCCAGAGTTTTGTCTCTGCCAAGGTAAGTCGTCCGCCGATTGATGCAAAGCCGGGGAAATACCCCGTGAATATTGAATTATACGGTCGTTCCAACTATCGTGTGGAGGTTGATGGTGGCGCGATGTTCGTGATTTCCAGGGCGGTGCCGGTGCTGGATGGTGTTCGCGATGTCACCGGGAAGCCATTCATTTACGGTCAGCCGCTGGAAAGCCGGAAGGTCGTGGCGGACAATGTACGCGGCGCGGTCGGGGAGCCAGTCGAGGGCACGGTGGTATTCGACGCGCCGCGGCGATGTCCGTCAGCCGGCCGTGTCGTCACCGGCTGGACCTTCGTGCCGTCAATGGCGGATTGCTACGAGTCGGTGCGGGGGAGCATCGCGCTGGAGGTGCAGCCGGCGGAATTGACGGTGACTGCGGTGGATGCGGAGCGGCAGGTGGGGCAGCCCAATCCCGCCTTCCAGCTAAGTTACAGCGGCTTTGTGCGTGGTGAGGATGTGTCGGTGCTGCGGGAGTTGCCGCAAGCCAGCTGCCGCGCCGATGAAAGCTCGCCGATCGGCATCTATGAGGTCGTCATCAGCGGCGGCCTGGCTGACAACTATGTCTTCAAATACCGGAATTCGTCATTGCGGGTAAAGGGCAGTTCGGTGCAGGTGGCGCCGGGCACGCAGGTGTCGGCGTTGGGGAGCATCACCTACGGCCAGCCGTTGAGGGGCTGTCCGCTTTACGGTGCATTTACCGATGTGGACAGCGGTGAAGTCGTCACCGGGGTGCTGCGGTGGGAGGATCCGGAGGCGATTCTGCCGGCGGGGACGCATGCGCAAAAATGGGTGTTCACTGCCGCGGGCAAGGGCGGCGGCACGGCCAGCGGCATCGTCACGCTTCAGGTTATGCCGGCGGTATTGCAGTGCTCCCTTCCGAAAGCCAGCTACGAGGCCGTCTATGGCGACGAGTTGTATGCCGTGGACGCCCTGACGGTGAGTGGCCTGGTCAATGGCGATGACATGTCGGCCATCGAGGAGCTGCCGGTTGCCGCCTCCACGCGCAATCCGCGCAGTCCGGTCGGCGAGTATCCGATGACGATTTTCGGGGGGCGTGCCAGGAACTACCGTTTCGAGTCGGCGGTCACCAGCAAGCTGATCCAGGCAAGGCGCAGGATTCCGGTCGACATAGAAAGCTGTGCCACGCACGCCTATGTGTATGTGGACGAGTCCGATGATCCGCTGGAGATTGCGGGTTGCAATGTCAGGATAACATTGCTGCCGGGTGACAGGTACAGTGGCATGCCGAGCCGTGAGTCGGGGACGGCGGCGGGAAGGTACCGCTACACGCTGGGGACGTTGGATGCGGGGCCGAATTACGAGCTTTATTTCATGACCCCGATTTACTATGTCATCAGCAAGTACTCCCATCGGGGCCGCGGTGTCTTGAAGAGTTCCCTGTATGGACCGACCCTGCAGGAAATGCTGTCGGAATTGCCGCCGCCAACGTACGGCAATGGCAAGGAAGGCACGGCGGGGAAGTACCAGTTTGAGATGCCGTCGGATATTGACACGGGGATCCCGCTGCTGCCGGGCGAATACAATATCCCGTTCACCTATGTTCCGGAGGATCTGGATGTGTATGAGATTGGGCGCGGGACGGCAGAGGTCGTAATTACCAGCCGGAAGGCCAATTTTTCATTGCAGCTCAGTTGCGAGGCCGTCTATGGCGACCGCATCCCGTCGATGTATTCAATCGGCCGCCAGCCGGTTGACGGTGCGACGCGGCTGGCGGCGTCGTCGGTGAAACCCGGCGGTCTGCAGGGAGAGGACACAGTGGTGCTGAGGTATGACATTCCCGCGAAGCTGGATGTCGGCAAGCACACCATCAAGGCGTCCGGCATGGAATTGCGTCTGCCCGACGGGCGGGTGTTTTCGCCCGATGACAGCAATTCGCCGTACAAGTGCAACGGTACTGACCTGGTGTTGACGGTCACGCCGAAAATGCTCACGCCGGTGTTGCGGGAGCAGGGTAATCTGCCGAAGGATTATGACGGGAATCTCCATTTTACCTGCCTGGAGTCGGAGCTTGTGCATGACGACGAGCCATTTGTGCAAGAGACCCGCAGCTATCGCAGCAAGACGCGGACGGATGGCTTCTGCGAGGTCATCCTGTCAAGCGACAAAACCGGCAATGGCAATTATGTCTGGGACACCTCGGTGACGATGCAGTACCGTTATGGCATGGAGGCTGTCGTGATCGCCCCGGCCGGCATGGCCGAGGCGGTGGAGGGCGCATGCACGGTGGTTGCCCAGGATTTGGCGGATGGCAGCTGTTTTGAGATTGACCTGCCGTTTGGCATCAACCAGTATAGCCGTCTCAGCGACGCAGTGAAGAACCTTTTGGACGACCATCCGGTTTACCTTTGTGCCGGCGGAGATTATGAATCCGGTTACGGCCTGGAGATCAAAAAGGATGTCAACCTGATTGGGGTGCGGCTGGTCAGCGTCAAGGCGGCTGGCGGGCAGGAAACGCTTTTCCCGCAGGACGAGGAGCTGGCGATGCCCACGATCAGGTCACGCCTCAAGGTCACGGCATCCAGGCGCTTCGCGATGTCCCGCATTGCCATGGGGCAGCGCGGCAGTGATGGCTGGCTGTTCGGCACCTCCCAACGCAACTGGCTGACGGTGGACGCCGTCGGCGCATCCGTGGCATTGGACGGCTGTCAATTCCATGGCGGGGATCCCATTGTCATAAGCGCTCTGCACGACTTGGCGATGCGCAATTGTCTGGTGGATTTCATTGGGAAGGGGCTGTCCTGGACGGCAATTGGCGGAGACACCTGGGAAGGCAACTCCAATCCCGCGGGGATGCAGCTGCAGAACAACCGCTTCACGTTTTCCGCATCCTCGGCGGGTGCTTCGGCGCAGTCGCAATACCGCTATCTCTATGGCAATCGCGGCGGCAGCGCCAGCCAAATCAGCATTTTCGGCAACAGCTTTGACGGCGTGGCGGTGGACGGGGGGATCAGCGAGGAGCAGTTGTCCGCCATCCACAGCCATTTGGAGCCGGGTGCGGGCGGGTATGTCCCGGCGCCGTGACCGGATCCGGGGTTCCCGGCGACGGCTTGGCGCCGCGTCGGGAAGTCATGGGACAAGACAAGAACAGGGAGAGCAAAAATGAGCACGAGATCAATTATCGCCTATCAGAATGGCGATGGCATTCAGGCGGTCTATTGTCATTGGGACGGCTATCCAGCGCACAACGGCCATGTCCTGCTGACCGCCTATGCTGACGAGGAGCGGGTCAAGGCGCTGGTCGACCTGGGGGCGCTTTCACTGCTGGCCGTCAATCTGGCGCCGCCGGCCGGTCAGCATCATGATTTCGAGTCGCCGCTGCCGGATGTCACGATCGCCTATCACCGCGACAGGAAGGAGCCGTGGGAATACACCCACCCGCACCACTATCACAGTGCCGCCGAGCTCTATGGCGACCGCGACTCGTATGGTGCCGAGTACATCTACCTTTTCAAAGACGGCAACTGGCGGTGGACGCCATGCACGGCGAGGGATCCGGAATGGAGGCCCCTCACTGACAGCGACTGCCGGTAACCATCGGGCTGGCGCGCAACGGGGGGAGTGCGCATGGCCGCCGTCTGCCCGCGTCCGCACGCGGCTGCACGCGGCGCGCCATCCATTTCCTCCGTCTGTTCCTTCCTGCCCGCAGCCATCCACCATTACAGCAGCCGATGATCAGCAAGACATTAAGTGGCACAATCCAAGGCGTCGATGTATGCACTGTGGAGATCGAGGTGAACTACTCCGAGCATGAGAGTCCGCAGCCTCATTTCAACGTCATTGGCCTGGCGGACGCCGCGGTGCGCGAGAGTCGCGACCGGGTGCGTTCGGCGCTGATGATGAACGGCTTTCGGATGCCATTGGGCAATATCACGGTCAATCTGGCTCCGGCGGCGCTGCGCAAGTCCGGCGCGTTGTACGATTTGCCGATAGCGTTATGCCTGTGCGCGCCCAATGCCGGAATTGATCCGGAGTATTTTTCCGGGACGATGGTCATTGGCGAGCTGGGTCTCAACGGCGAGGTCCGTGCGGTGCATGGTGCGTTGCCGTTGGCGGTGCATGCCAAGCAGCTGGGGGTGCGGCGGGTGGTGGTGCCGAAGGCGAATGCGCGGGAGGCCGCGGCGGTGGACGGCGTGGATGTCCACGGTGTCTCCACGCTTCGTGAGGCGGTCAATTTCTTCCGCAGGCCGGGGAGTGTCCCGCCGACCCGGGTGGATGTGGCCGAGTTGTTCCGGCAGGGAGCCGCCGGCGTCCCGGATTTCATCGATGTCAAGGGGCAGGACAGCGCCAAGCGTGCGTTGGTGATTGCCGCCGCCGGCAACCACAATATCCTGATGATTGGCCAGCCAGGGGTAGGCAAGTCGTTGATTGCCAGCCGCATTCCCGGGATCATGCCGCCGCTGTCGCTGCCGGAGGCGTTGGAGGTCACGCGCCTTTACAGCATTTCGGGGATGCTTCCCGCGGAGTCGGCCCTGGTTACGGTACGGCCATTCCGCGCTCCGCATCATACCGTTTCGGATGCGGGGTTGCTAGGTGGCGGCACCGGTTTGCCCAAGCCGGGCGAGATCACCCTGGCGCATCGCGGGGTGCTTTTTCTTGATGAACTGCCGGAGTTCCGCCGCAATACTCTCGAGGCGCTGCGCCAGCCGTTGGAAAATGGCAGTGTCGCCATCGCCCGTGCCTCCGGGGCGTTTGTCTTTCCCAGCCGCTTCATGCTGGTGGCGGCGATGAACCCATGCCCGTGCGGATACTATGGGTCGCCGGATCATAGATGCCGGTGTCCGCTGGGCCAGGTGCTGGCGTATCGCGCCCGGATTTCCGGGCCGCTGCTGGATCGCATTGACCTGCATATCGAGGTGCCGCCGCTTTCCCGGGAGGTGCTTACCGCAAAACGCAATGGCGTGGCCTCGCGTCAGATGCGCGATGCCGTGATGGTCGCACGCCAACGGCAGGACTTCAGATTCCGTGGCACCGGCATTCTGGACAATTCGTCTATTGCCGGCACGGCAATGGACGAATTCTGCGCCCTCGACCGTCAGTCGATGCTCTTCATGGAGCAGGCGCTGCGCGCCAAGCATCTTTCGGCGCGATCTTACGACCGGATCCTGCGGGTCGCCCGCACAATCGCCGACCTTGCCGACCGCGAGAACATCACCGATGCCGACCTATGCGAGGCATGCCAATACCGCTGCCTCGAGCAAAACCGCACGCAGTAGGACGGGGGGCGCATCCGCCGTCATTTGGCGGGGCGGCGGTTTTGGCGATGGAGTTCGCGGGTCACTTCGCGGATGCGTTTGCCCTCTTCGACGCTGATCTTCATGTTGTGGTCGGCATCCAGGGCGTCGATCACCGGCTTGGTGCGCAGGTATTTGGACAGCCTATTGGCGATGGCGAAGTCGGCTTCCATCCTGGCGCGCTCCTGTTCATCCAGTACGCCGTCGCAATTGGCGTCATACATGTCGTGGAGTTCGGCGGCATCCATCCGGACACGGTCCAGGAAGGTGCCGCCAGCCACCTTGGCTTTGGGGGATGGCCTGGCGTCAGCCGGCATGGCCGGGCGCATTTCCGGAGCCGGTGCGGTCGCCGGAGTCGGAGTCGGTGCGGTCACGGCATTTTCCTGGGCAAAGAGCGCGGCGGCTGCGCACAGCGCCACTGCGGAAATTTTCAGCAGATGTTTTTTCATTGCGGTGGTTACTCCTGGCTTTCCGCGGTGATGTCGCTCCATTCGTGGGTGCCATCGGCCTTCTTCACGAGTTTTTCGATCTTCTTTTCCGCAACTCCCAGCTTGTCCTCGCAGATCTTCTTGAGCGCCATGCCTTCCTCGAAGGCGTTCATGCTCTCCTCCAGCGGCATTTGACCGCTTTCCAGCTTGCCGACGATTTCCTCCAGACGCTGCAGCGCGTCCTCGAACTTGATGTCCTTTTTCTCAGTCATGGTGGTGTTTTCCCGTTATTCGACAGTTACCTTCAGGGTGTCCTTGGCGAGGACCGCGGTCAAGCGCTGGCCGCTGGCGACATCCTTCCGGCTCCGGACGGCATGTTTTTGCCCATCCAGCAGGATGGCATAGCCACGCTGCAGGACTCCCTTGGGATCCAGCGACTGCAACAGCCGTGAGGCGCGGTCGCAGTCGTTATGGCAGTGCGCCATGACGTTCCGGATGGCGGCGATCAGCCGCGGCGAGAGCGCGTCCAGCCGCAGCCGCTGGGATGCGGCGCGTTGCGGCAGCAGCGTCGTCAGCCGCAATGCCAGCCGGTCCAGGTGCTGTTTATGCTCGGAATAGAGCAGCAGCGGCCTCGTCAGATAGGCGGACTGGGCGGCGCGGGCCAGCCTGGCCCGCAGTCCGGCGGTCAGCAGCGCCATGTGGTTGATGAGTCGCCGCCCCAGGGTTGTGAGCGATTCGGTGAGCCTGACCATCCCCTCGGTAACCTTGTTGGCGGCGTCGGTGGGGGTGATTGCGGAGGCGTCAGCGACATAGTCGCAAATCGTGTTGTCGATCTGGTGGCCGATTGCCGTGACCACGGGGATTCTGGAGGCGGCGACGGCCCGTGCCAGCGCCTCGTTGTTGAATTCCCACAGATCCTCCATTGAGCCGCCGCCGCGGGTGATGACGATCACATCGCATGCATTCCGGTCATTGAGGAATTGGAGGATGCGCACGATGTTTTCAGCGGTGCCCGGGCCCTGGACTTTGGTTCCCACCAGCCGCACATGCAATGTCGGATTCCGCAGGTAGGCGGTCTTGAGGAAGTCATGGACGGCGGCCTTGCCGACATCCAGGCTGGTGATGACGCATACGCACGCCGGCGCCACTGGCAGCCGTTTTTTCCGGGCGGGGTCGAACAGCCCTTCCTTTTGCAGCTTTTCGCGCAGGTCGAGGAACTGCTGCATCAGGGCGCCGGTGGAGTTGAGCGGCACGATCTGGTGGACATTGAGCTGATATTCCCCGCCCTGCACAAAGAGGTCGATCATCCCGCAGGCCATGATGACATCGCCGATCTTCAGCTGGAGTCTTTCGAAGACGCTCTGGCCGCCGAAATACACCAGCTTCAGCTGGGCGCCGCGTTCATCCTTGATGGTGGTGTAGGCGCAGCCGCGCGAGAAGCTGAAGCGGGTGAGGGCGCCCTGCACCCACACCGGCACATTCATGTTCTCGCGCATGATGTCCCGGACGTAGGTGTTCAGCTCGCTGACGGTCCAGGCGACATTGGGATCGTGGGTGTTAAGTGGCATGGGATTGCGACCTTGCCGTTATGGCGCGGGATTGCCGGCATCCGGAGATGCCGGGACGATTTCCTCCTCGATGACCTCGACGGACTGGTCAAGGTCGTTTCCCATGTCCTTTCCCAGCTCGATCAACTTGGATATCTGCTCGTTGGAGATGAAGCACTTGACGGCGACTTCGCTGCCATTGAGGACGCAGCTGATTTTTTTCAGGAACGCGAGGTCCTCATTGCCATCAGCCATCATTGCCGCCATTGGCAGGAGTCCGGAGATTTGCGCGTTCATCTGGGAGGCGTATTGGGCGTTGGTGCAGTCGATGGCGAGGGTGAAGTCGATTCCGGCGGGCTGCACGGTGGCGGAGAAGAGCACCCGGCTGAGCTGCTTCACATCGACCACGGAGGACATGGTTCCGTCACTGTCATTCTCGGCAAAGGACGCACGGATCTTGGCGGAGATCGGGAGGACGAAATTGAAGTTGCTGCCGGCGGGAGTTGCGGCAATTTTCGGAACGCCGGCTGGCGTGGCCTTGAGCTGGCGCAACACGGTGTCACGGGTGCCGACAATCAAGCTCTTTCCGTCCTCGGCGACCAGCAGCAGAAATGGGAGCTTTTGGCCGTCGTCTTCGATGACGACATCCCATCCCTTCAGGCCTTCGGCGGTGGTCTCGGCAATGGTTGTCTTGTCATCAGCGTCCATCACCTTCTTCAAGGCGGCGCTGGCGGCCGCCATATTCTGGTTAAGGAAAGTCCGGCAGTCGACGTTGTAGGTGACAACTCCGACAATCTCCAGATCCTGCGGGGTGAAGTCATCGAGGCTGAGTTTTGCGGGGTTGATTCTCAGCGAGACGACGGCGCAGGAGTTGTCCCAGAGCTTGTCATTGGCATTGGCGATGGCGGCATTGTCCAGATCGTTTTCAGCCAGGAAATCGGTGGTGAGTTTCTGGGAGAGCTGATAGAGGAAGCTGTCCTTGCCAACGCCATTGGTGTTTGAGGTCACGATGACATCGGCATCCGGCAGATAGGCCTGGTTGATTGAGATGGCGGGGGCGGCGAAGGCGAATGCGGACAACGCGAGGATGCAGGAAAGGAGTAATCGCATGGTTGTTGTTCCTTTATGGATTCGGTGGGGGGGTGGGCAACGTGGATTCGGGGATTTGCTCAATTGAAATTGATGCGCGGGTCGATGACGACGTAGCAGAAATCGGAGAGGATGTTTCCGAGCAGTCCGAGGATGGAGGTCAGGGCGAGTATCCCCATGAATACGGGGTAGTCACGTCCGACAATCGCTTCGAGGCTCAAGTTCCCCATTCCGGGGATTTCGAAGACGCGTTCGATGATGACGGAGCCGGCGAACATCACGGTCAGGACGCTGCCGAAGCCGGTGGCCACCGGCAGGAGGGCATTTCGCAAGGCGTGTCCCCAGATGGCATGGGCGGTGCTGCCGCCCTTGGCATAGACGGTCCGGATGTAGTCGGCGTTGATTTGTTCCAGGAGCGAGTTTTTCATCAGCAGGGTCAGCATGGCGAAGGATCCGGAGACGTAGCACACAAGCGGCAGTGCCGCGTGCCAGAGCACATCGCGGATTCTGGCCGCAGTGCCCATGGCCTCCCATCCGGGCGAATGGATTCCGGTGGCGGGGAAGAAGTCCCACAGCCCCTCCACGGTTCCGCAGAAGAGCATTTTCATGATCATCCCCAGGGCGAACACCGGTATGGCGTATCCGACGAATACTGCGACGCTTGAGGCCAGGTCGAAGATCCCGCCATGCCTCACCGCCTTCCAGACTCCGAGGGGGATGCAGATGGCGTAGGTGAGGAAGAAGCTGGTGATGCCGAAGAGCAGCGACACCGGGAAGCGGCTGGAGATCAACTCCCACGCGGTGCGGTTGGAGAATTTATAGGACCGGGTGAGCATTCCGCATTTTTCCTGCCACAGCCACTTCCAATAGCGCTTATGGATGGGCTGGTCGAAGCCGAAGTGCCGGATGTATGTCTGGCGCTGTTTTTCCAACGCATCCCCGGCGTTGTTTCCGGCAGCGGCATCACCGCCGGAGACCGCCTCTCCGCCGCTGCCCATCCCCCGCAGCTTGAGCATCATCTGATCGACCGGACCGCCTGGCACGAACTGGGTGATGGCGAAGCAGAGCATGGTGATTCCCAGGAAAGTGGGAATCACCAGCAGAAGCCGTCGTGTGAAATATTGCAGGCGTTCCATGGCCTTCCAGCCATTATGGGGATGGCGTTTCGACCGGCGGATGGGTGGCGACGGCGACGCCGGATCCTTCAGCGGGGGCTGGTGGCGCGGGTGGTGCGCCGGTGTTCGCCGGGGGGGGGGCGGCGGCTTCGCCATTCGGCGCCGGCGTCTCCCGCGGCAATGCCGCCAATGCCGGCTGGGCGGGGGCAATGGCTTCAGCGGGCGGCGCGGCCGGGGTGCCGACTGCGCCGGTGGAGAGCACCTCGGCCACCATCTCCTGCATGGTCATGGCGGCGGCATTTTCGTCATCGGACGGCGCCGGCGGTGCTGACGACGCGGGCGGTGCCGGCGGTGCTGACGACGCGGGCGGTGCTGACGACGCGGGCGGTGCTGACGACACCGGCGGCATCATGTCGGCAACGGCATCATCCTTGTCATCCGATTGGAAGCGTTCGCGCAGTTCGGCGGGGATGTCGTCGTTGAGGCGGTTGTAATGATAGGCCTGTTGATACCACCAGGTGGCGCCTTTTCCCAGGACGAGTTCGTCTTCCCTGGCGATGGCGACGCAGCATTGGCTAAGGTGTGCACGCACTTCCTGCAGCAGATCGGGCTGTGGGCGCCGCTGTGACAATTCGGCCTCCAGTTCCCGCAATTCCGCCGCCGCCGTAAGGTAATACGCCGGCCCGCGGGTGATTTTGGCGACGGCCTCGTTATAGCGGCAGGTGATTTCGTCCCGGCTGATCTGGCTGCGGCACCAGAGGATTGCGGCGACGATTGCGGCGAAAATGAGGATATTGCGGATTGCGACCGCGCTTTTGCGCAGATACGCCAGCATTCTGCGCCATTTTTTGTGCTTGCGTTTTTTCATTGTTCGGGAGAAATCGAGAAATTGCCGTCAGTGTCGTCGCATTCCGGGGCGCGCCTTTTTCACTTCCACGATTTGCGCCTCGACGGGGTTGTCGCCGACCCGCCAGACCACTTCGCAGTCTTCCAGGAAGCACTGGTATTCGCGTCCGGGAATCCGCTGATAGGCCGGGCGGGGGTCGGCTCCCACCACCTTGAGGCAGAGTTCCCGGAATGACGGCGGGTAGTGCCGGAATTGCGCATCGGCATCTGGCGAGACGCCCACCCTGATGGCATCTGGCGGCGGTGCCGCGGGGGCGAAGCCGCCGACGGCATCAGGAATGGCATCGGTGTATGGCACATACGGCTTGATATCCAATACCGGTGTGCCGTCAAGCAGATCCAGTGCGCGTACGTGAATCCGGACGCGTCCATGGTCACCGGTTTCGATGCGTTCCAGCGGCAGCGCGGACAGCCCCAGCGGCATCGGGCGGAATGGCGAGCGTGAAGCGAACACCCCCAGCCGCTTGTCGCCGCCAAGCCGTGGCGGACGCACGGTCGCCTTCCAGCCATCGCGGAGATTTTCGCTGAAGACAAATATAACCCATATATGGGAAAAAGCCTCCAGTCCCCGCACGCAATTGGGCTGGTTGTATGGCGGCAGCAGCTCCAGGAAGCCGTGCGCCTCGTCGATCAGCCCGCTTTGGCGCGGGATCCCGAATTTGGCGCGGTAGCAGCTATGGGCCACCGCCACCGGTGACATCCGGTAGCCGGGGAATGATGGTGTCGCCTCGCCGGTCATTTCAGCCGCTCGATCAGTTCCTCCAGGGCCGGCAGCATCATTTCCCGGCAGGCACGGAAGCCCTCCACGCCACGCCGGACGGGATCGAAGACATCCGCATCGCTGCGCATCACCGACATCAGGGTCTTGAGCTTGTTGCGCGACGAAATGAACCGCCGTGAAATCTCGTCTTCCTGGTTTTCCGTCATGCAAAGCAACAGCGTCGCGCTCTTGACCAGCTTTGGAGTCAGCTCCTGGACGCCGATGCGCAGGGGGGCGCAGCCGGCCTCCGCCAGCACGGTGCGCACTTCGGCGGCAATCATCTGCCCATGGTGGGCGAAGAGGCCGGCGCTGTCCGCACTCCATGCCTCCGGCATCTCCCGCTCCTTTGCGAGCCTGTCAAAGAGCGCGGCGGCAATGGGCGCGCAGCTCCTCCCGGAGTTGTCGATGAACAGCACCGATGGCATTATTTTTGCACTCCGCGGTAGAAATCGATGGTCTGCGCCATGCCGGACTCGAAATTGAACTCGGGCTTGAAGCCGGTGGCCTGGAGCTTCTCCACCGCGGCGTAGGAATGGCGGACATCGCCGGCGCGCATCGGCGCATGGACGATGCGCGAATGCGACCCGGTCAGGCGGATGATCTTTTCCGCCAGTTCATTGATGGTGATGGTTCCGCCGTAGGCGACATTGTGCACTCCGGTGGCATCGCTTTGGGTGGCGAAGAAGGCGTTGGCGCGGGCGATGTCCTTGACAAAGATGAAATCGCGGGTTTGCCCGCCATCGCCGAAGATGGTCAGCGTCTCGTTGCGCAGCGCCTTCTCGATGAAGATCGGCACTGCCGCGGCGTACTGGCTCTTCGGATTCTGGCGCGGCCCGAAGACATTGAAGTATCGCAGGCAGGCGGTCGGCAGGCCGTGCTCGCGGGTGTACATCCCGCAGTAGTATTCCGCATCCAGCTTGGTCACGGCGTACGGGCTCTTCGGCTCCGGGGCCATCTCCTCGCGCTTCGGCACCACCGGGTTGTCGCCGTAGATGGCCGCCGAAGTGGAAAGCACCAGCTTCCTGGCGCCGGCCTTGGCGGCCGCGTCCAGCACATTGAGGGTGCCGATGGTATTGAGCTGCACGCATTCCTCCGGCGCGCTCATGGACTCCGGGACGGAAATCATCGCCGCCAGATGGAAGACGTAGTCCACGCCCTCCATGGCCTTCCGCAAGATCGCCTTGTCCATGATGCTACCCTCGATGAAGGTATGCTTGAACGGCGCAATATTGTGGAGAAAGCCGCTGCGAAGGTTGTCCAGGACGCGGATCTCCTCGGCCTGGTCCTGGAAGAGTTCAACGATATGGCTGCCAATGAAGCCGGCGCCGCCGGTGACGAGAATTTTCATGATTTGGGGTTGGGTGTGATGAGTTTCGGTGAGGTTTGGTGATGGAGGGGGGCCATGCATGGACGTGCGCCATGCCCGGGTGGTGGCTGACGGAAAACGTCCTCCGTTTCCGCGTCAGGCCTGGCGACCGGCGTGGTATGCCTCCAAATTGGCGCTCACTACGGCTTCGCCCTTGCTGGCGAAGCGTGCGGCGATGGCTTTTTCGAGGATTTCGCTTTCGATAAGCCTGACGTACTTGGAGATGGCGCCGAGCAGCACGATATTGACTGACCGGGGGTTGTTGAGTTTTTTCGCGATGGCGTCGGCGTCAATCACCTTGGCGTTGGCGATGCCCTTGATTTGGGCGATCAGCGCCTCGCCTTGCGGATAATCCGGGATGTTCTTCACCGGCGAGGCGTTGGTGATGAGCACGCCGTCCGGCGACAGCATCTGCCGGTAGCGCATGGCCTCCATCGGTTCCATGGCGACCAGGATGTCTGCCGTCCCGGCAGTGATTTGGTCCGCCCAGATCGGGTCGGTGGAAAGCCGCAGATGGGAGAAGACCGATCCGCCGCGCTGGCTCATGCCATGGATTTCGGATTGCTTGACGTGGATGCCTTCGGCGACTGCCACCTGGCCCAGGATTGCCGCGATGGTCAGGATTCCCTGGCCGCCGACGCCGGCTAAGACGATATCGCTTTTCATAGTTGAGGTTCTCCTTTTGGGCGGGCGGCGTTATTTGTGCTTGCGGCGAAGCGTCTGGATGCATTCGC
Organism: uncultured Lentisphaeria bacterium; assembly: GCA_934661755.1. Taxonomy (GTDB): domain Bacteria; phylum Verrucomicrobiota; class Lentisphaeria; order Oligosphaerales; family Oligosphaeraceae; genus CAKUJM01. The sequence goes on from CAKUJM010000022.1 coordinate 17,253, forward strand.
GGCGGGCGATTATCACCGAGACGCCGCGGTATGCGATTTCCTCCCGCATGATTGCGGTGTTCTCCTCGTGGCGACCGGGCAGCGGGGTGATGATGCGGATATGCTCGCGGGGCACTCCCAGCCCGGCGCAGATCTCCTCCAGCCGTTCGCAGGCAATGGAATCCTGGCCGCCGGTCATGCCGGTGGTCAGGTTGTCGAGGATGAGCACGGTGATCGGGCTCTTTTCCCAGATGGCGTCCAGCAGGCCGGTCATGCCGGAGTGGGTGAAGGTGGAGTCGCCAATCACCGCGATGGCATATTTGAGGCCGCAGTCGGCGGCGCCTTTGGCCAAGGTGACAGACGCCCCCATGTCGACGCAGGTGGAGATGGCGTCGTATGGCGGCAATGCGCCGAGGGTATAGCAGCCGATGTCGCCGAAGACCCTGGCGTCATCGCCGAATCCGGCAATGGCGGCATTGAGGGCGCGGTAGGAGTCGGCGTGCGGGCAGCCATCGCACAGCCGTGGCGGGCGCGGCTTCAGCATGGCGGAATTTTCCGGCAGTTCAGGCACGGGCAGCCCGCAGGCGATTTGCACCAGCCGGGTATTGAGTTCGCCACAGCGGGGGAGGGCGCCGCTGAGGCGTCCGGTGATGCGCGGATCGCCAAGCGGCGTGCGCAGCAGTCCCTCGATGAATGGCATGCCCTCTTCGACCACCAGGATTTTTGCGCATGCGTCCATCAGGCGCCGCAATTGTGCCGCAGGGAGCGGGTACTGTGATATCTTCAGCAGCGGATGCGGGCATTTTCCGCCAAAGGCCTCCATCACGTAGTTGTAGGCGATGCCGGAGGCGATGATGCCCAGCGACTTGTCGGCGCCGTCGAAATAGCAGTTGAATGGCGACGACTCGCTTTCCTGCAGGAATGCGGGCTGTTTGTCGCACAATGCGCGGTAGTTTTTCTGGGCGATGGCGGGGAGCAAGGTGAAACGCCGCGCTTCGGCGGGGAATCGGGTGGCATTGCATTCACGCCGTTGTCCGGCGACTGCGACATCGCCGCGCGAATGGGAGAGCCTGGTAGTCAGCCTCACCAGCACTGGCGTGCCGAATCGTTCCGAGAGTTCGAAGCCGTATGCCGCCATGTCGTAGGCTTCCTGCTGGCTCGACGGCTCCAGGGCGGGGATCATGGCGAAATTGGCATAGAACCGCGAGTCCTGTTCATTCTGGGAGGAGTGCATTGACGGATCATCGGCGACAGTCACCAGCAAGCCGCCATTGGCGCCGGTGATGGCGGAGTTCATGAAGCCATCAGCGCAGGCGTTCAGTCCGACGTGTTTCATGCAGGCAATTGCGCGATGTCCCATGTAGCTGGCGCCGATCGCCTCCTCCATTGCGGCCTTTTCATTGCACGACCACTCGCGGTGGAGGTTTCTTTCCGCCGCCACCGGCGAGGTCTGGAAATACTCCAGGATTTCGGTGGACGGCGTTCCCGGATAGGCATAGCAGCCCGAGACGCCGGCGTCAATTGCGCCTTGCGCATATGCCTCGTCGCCCAACAACAGCACTTTTTTTGCCATAGTGATGCAATTCCTTGAGAAGTAGAGCTTAAGGGGTGACCGGTCCGATGTGGCCGGGTTCAGGCCGATGCGCCGTCCCGTGAATCCGCCAGGGTGGGGCATGGAAATGCCTATGGATTCACGGCATGGCGCACCTAGAGTTTATGGCGTCCGGAGAGGGCCAGCGCCAGGGTGGCGGCATCCGCGTAGCCGACATCGGCGCCGGCGGGCAGTCCCGCCGCCAGCCGGGTGATCTCCACCGGGTAGTCCGCCAGTAGCGATGCAATGAAGTTGGCGGTGGCTTCGCCGGCCACATCCGGGCTGGTCGCCAGGATCAACTCCTCGATTTCACCGGATTCGACCCGCTGGATCAATTCGCTGATGCGCAATTTTTCGGGGCCGATGCCGGATAGCGGCGCGATGCGTCCGCCCAGGACATGGTATACGCCGTTGAAGCAGCCGGCATTTTCGAAGACTGCAATCTGGGAGGCCTGCTCAACCACGCAGACTTGGTGATGGTTGCGCTGTTGCGAGGCGCAAATTGCGCACAACTGCCCTTCGGTGTAGCTCCCGCAGCAGGGGCAGTGCTTGACGCTTTGGCGCAGATTGCGCAGATCCTCGCCAAACGCCAGCAGATCCTCGTCACGCCATTCCAGCGCCGCCATCGCCAGACGCTGGGCGGTCTTGCGCCCAATGCCCGGCAGACGGGAAAAGTGTCCGACCAGCCGTTCCAAGATGGGAGGGAATACCGTCTGCATCACTTTTCCCGGATCCGGATGTCAAAGGGTTCGCAATTGAACCGCGCGCCAATCGCCTTCGCTCCCGGGGATTTCGACAGCTCGCGGAACTCCTCCGGCGTGGCTTTGCGGTAGGCAACGCCGGGTGCGGCCTTTTCCTCCACCACCGGCTCGGCGCCCTGCATCATGAGGTCGGGAAGCGGGGTATTGGCGGCAGCCGCCGGGGGCGCCTCGGATGAAGTGTCATCCTCGTCCGGCTCTTCCCGGACGTCCAGTTCCGCCTCCGGGGAGGGGGGCGCCTCCCGGAGCGGCATGGGTTGTACGGGCTGTACGGGTTGTACGGGCTGTACGGGCTGTACGGGCTGTGCGGGCTGCACGGGCTGCACGGGCTGTGCGGGTTGTGCGGGTTGTGCGGGTTGTGCGGGTTGTACGGGCTGTACGGGCTGTACGGGCTGTACGGGTTGTACGGGTTGTACGGGTTGTACGGGCTGTACGGGCTGTACGGGCTGTACGGGCTGCACGGGTTGTACGGGCTGCACGGGTTGTACGGGGTGTGCTGTCGGCGGGATGATCGGGCGGGCGGGACTGGTGATTTCCTCTTTGGGGATCAGTCCGCTGATATTGTTGAGGTGCGCCAGGATGTCATCGAGCTGGACGCTGTTGATCTCTCCGGTGACCTGGGCCAGGATCACCTCCAAGGCGATGCGCTTGTTGACCGAATCCTTGAAATTGCGTTCCTGCGCCACCAGGGCGCCCAGGGCATTTTGCACCATTTTCTGGGGGATGCTCCTGGCCAGCTCATTTAGCTGTTCGACTTCCTCGGCGCTGGCCTCCAGGAATTTCCCGGCGTCGCGGCAGCATCCCGCCAGCATGATATTGCGGACATAGCCGATCAGGTCTGCGAATACGCGCTCCAGGTCGCGGCCATTGTCGGAAAGCGCCGCGATGACATCCAGGGCGCGTTCAAGCTGGTTTCCGAAGATCCCGATGGCGATTTCGCGCAGCTGGCTTCCGGAAGCCAATCCGAAGACATTGCTGACATCCGACTCGTTGATGGTCTCGTTTTCGGACATTCCGCCGCAGAAGGCGATCATCTGGTCGAAGAGCGACTGGGCGTCGCGCATGCCGCCATTGGCGCATCGGGCGATGGCATTCAGCGCGGGGTCGGTGACATGGATTTTCTCATGGTCGGCGATCTGCCGGAGCCGTCCGGCGATCAGCGGCACCGGAATCCGCCGCAGGTCGAAGCGCTGGCAGCGCGAGATGATGGTCGGCAGCACCTTGTGGACTTCGGTGGTCGCGAACAGGAATTTCACGTATTCCGGCGGTTCCTCCAGGACTTTGAGCAGGGAGTTCCAGGCGGTGTCGGAGAGCATGTGCACTTCGTCGATGATGAACACCTTGTATCGGCATTTGACGGGCGGATATTTGGCCTGTTCGCGCAGGATCTGCACCTCCTCGACCTTGCGGTGCGATGCGGCGTCGAACTCCACCACGTCCATGGAAGTCCCGGCGGCGATTTCGCGGCAGTTTTCGCATTGGCAGCAGGGTTCGCCGTCATGGCTGTCGGTGCAATTCAGGGCCTTGGCGAAGATTCGTGCGCTGGTGGTCTTGCCGATCCCGCGGGAGCCGACAAACAGATAGGCGTGGCCGGTGCGGTTGTTGATGATCGCATTGCGCAATGTCCGGGCAATATGTTCCTGCCCCACGACTTCTGCAAAAGTCTGCGGGCGCCATTTGCGCGCTAGTACCTGATATGCCATAGATGCCTTCCCCGTGCCGCAGGATCTTTTCCAAAAACCGGCTGAGCCGGTATATGCAAAAAAAAAGCCATGCCGCCAATCCCGGAATGACTGGCACCCAAGTTAATTGCTTAGGGCTGCTTGGTTCCCCATCTGACCCGGTTCACAACCACCTTGCCGACAGGTTCCGAAACCGACGACATGACTGATGCTTAATATAAATGCTTCGGGGATTTTTCAAGCCGCAAGGCGGTGATTTCGGCGATTTCGGCGGCGAGCGCAGTCCGATGCGGATGAAAATGGCGCGTCTCGGACGGCGGATTGCGCCTTCAGGCGACGCCACGGCGTCTTGCCTGCCGATTGTGCCGGAGCCGGAAACAGAGGTTACATTATGCCCTGTGCCGGCATTGAACCGGAAAATGAGTGGATGCAATTCTCAAAATAACGATATTTATTATGAAAAAGGAAAAAGATGGCAATGGCCGCAAAGGCGGGAGGAATCTCCCGGTGGAGGGAGTGATATCGGTGAATGACAAGGGCTTCGGCTTTGTCGATTGCGACGGCTTCAGCGTTTTTGTTCCGCCGGGCAAGCTGCGTGGCGCGATTTCCGGCGACACGGTGTCGGTGTCGATATTGCCGGACAGCGATCCATCGCGCCCCTCGGGGATGGTTCAGCGGATTCTCCAGCGCAAATACTCCCAGGTTGTCGGGTGCATCGTGCCCTGGCATGACGGCTGGGCCTTGCGGCCGCTGCGCCATGAGCTGCCGCCGCTGCTGCCGCTTGACGCCCATTCCTGCGAGGTGGCCGTCCCGCCGCCGGTCGAGGGGAACTGGGCGGTGGCGCAGCTGCCCATTCCGGAGGATCCGGATGGCGTGGGGCCGGGCTATGCGGTGCTCCAGGATGTCCTGGGGGATTCGGGGAATGTCACCTGCGACTTGAATGCGATTGCAAGCGAATTCGGTCTGCCGGAGCAGTACAGCGAGGCGGACGAGGCGCGGGCGCACGAGCTCAAGGCGGTGCATACCGCGCGGCTCAATTGCACCAGGCTGACGGCGGTGACCATCGATCCGGTGGATGCCCGCGACTATGACGATGCGCTTTCGTGTGAAATCGACCGCAAGAGCGGCGACTGGGTGGTGGGGGTGCATATTGCGGACGTGGCCTGCTATGTGCGCAACGGCAGCTGGCTGGACAAGGAGGCGCGCCGCCGCGGCTTCACCTCCTATCTGCCGGGGCGGACAATTCCGATGCTGCCGCGGGCGCTGGCCAACGACCAGTGCAGCCTGCGGGCCGGCGTGGAGCGCCTGGCGCACTCGGTATTCATCACCATCGATCCCTCCAATGGACAGATCAAGGGCTGGAAGCGTCGCCACACGGCCATCAATGTCACCCAGCGCCTATGCTATGACCAGGTGCAGCTATTTCTTGACGGCGGCGATTTCGATGGCGCCGATGAAGTGCGGGACCTGGTCACGCGGCTGCATCATCTCTCGCAACTTTTGCGGCGGCGGCGTTTCCGGGAGGAGCGTTTCCTGCCGATGGCGATGCCGGAGATCCGCGCCATCTGCTCGGAGAATCCGCCGGCGATCCTCGGGGTGCAGGGCAGCGTCGACAATCCATCGCATCAGCTGGTGGAGGAGTTCATGCTGGCGGCCAACGAGTGCATTGCGCGGGAGTTGCTGCAGCGCCGCCTCCCCGGGCTTTTCCGCAACCACCAGGCTCCGGACGAGGAGAAGATGGCGGAGTTTTCGCATCAGGCCGAGGAGATGACCCATCAGCCGGTGAAGGAGCTCAACAGCCGGGCGCGCATTGTCGATTTTCTGCGCAAGGCCGCGCAGTCGCCGATCCGCGACGTGCTGTACATGGCCTTCCTGCGCAATCTGCCGCGGGCGGACTACGGCGTCGAGAGCCTTGGCCATTTTGGACTGGGCAAGGAGTACTACTGCCACTTCACCAGCCCGATCCGCCGCTATGCCGACTTGCTGGTCCATCAGCAGCTGCTGTCGATGGACAACCACCGCAGGCACTATGGCGTGGATGCCGTGGCGCAGGTTGCCGCGGAGTGCTGTGAGCGCGAGTACGCCTGTGACAGCGCCGAATTTGCCGCGGAGGACCGCATGAAGATCCGCTATATCGACTCCCTGCGTGGCGAGCATCCGGATTTCACGGTGTCGGGGCGGGTATGCAAGGCCGGCAAGGCGGGTCTTGGCGTCTACCTGCCGGAGTATGGCCTGATGGCCTTCATCAGCGCCATGACGCTGCCGAAATCATGGCATTTTGACGCCGGGCATTTCGTGTGGGTGGACCAGCATCAGGGGACGCGGCTGGGCGTCACCGCGCCGGTCACCTGCCAGGTGGTGGCCGCCGAACCGGTTCGCGGCGAGCTGCTGCTGCTGCCGGCGGGGCTGCCGCTGCCGCCGCCGGCGGTGGCGCAGGCCGCGGCCACCGGGGTCAGTGTCGCCATGGCCGTGGTGATGGGGGCGAAAAGCGCCGACCACGGCGAGCTGAGCAGCCGCCGGAAGGGCGGGCACGGAGAGGCGCGGCATCGCAGTGGGAAGGGCGAACGCGGGGAGGCGCGCCGCCGCAGGGAAGCCGCCGCGGGTGGCGATGGCTTCTCCGCCAGGGAACGCGGGGGGCGGAAGCGCCGGAAGTAGCCAGGCCGGGCAGGGTACGGGGGAAGTTTTTTTCTTGCAAGCAATCAAATCATATCAATTCCAAGCATGATCACCTTCATTTTGATGTTAGTCGCCGCGGTGCCTGCCGCCTATTTCACCTATACGGCAGGCCAGGGCGGCCATTATGTGCTGGCGCCGCTGGCGTTCATCGGCGCGGCGCTGGCGGTGTCCATTCCGATCAACCTCTGGATCCGGAAGCGGCTGCTGGCGGTTTCATCCCGGCTGCAGGAGCGGCTGCAGGAGGCCCAGGAGGGCATCCGCCGGAAGGTGATGGCGATGCAGAACAAGGGCATGGGCGGGCCCAAGTTGCTTGCGCAGCTGGAGCATGAACAGGAGCAGGCCATCCGCGGCGCCCTGCCCATCCTGGATGAGGCCAGCCCCTTGCAGAAGTGGAGCCTGATGGTCGGCAAGCAGGTCAATGTCATGCGCGGGCAGTTGCTTTTCCAGGTCCGCGACTACGATGCGGCCCGGCCGCTGCTGGCCAAGGCGATGGCCTTCGACCCGATGATCATCTGCATGCAGATGGTGCTGGCCTGGCGGGCCGACCATGACGACGCCAAGACGCTTGACAAGCTCTACAAGCGCGGTGTCGGCCGCTTCAAATATGACAAGGCGGTGCTGATCTATGCGCTGTATGCCTGGCTGCTGGTCAAGCAGAATCGCATTGACGCCGCCGTCGAGGCGCTTGACCGCGGCAAGGAGAAGACCTCCGATCCGGTTATTGCCCAGAACTGGGATCATCTGGTCAATAACCAGCTCAAGCGCTTCAGTTTTGCGGGGCTGGGCGAGCAGTGGTATGCGCTGGGCATGGAGGCGCCGCCCCAGGCGCGTCCGCCGCGTCAGCCGCAGGCGCAATTTGGCGGCCGGGTCAATCGCGGCGGTTTCCGGTAGCCGGGGCGGCGGTGCGGCAATGGGCATGCGGATGCGCAAATACCAGGGGCTGGGCAACGACTACCTGGTCATCCTCTCCGAAGGGCTTTCTTCCCCGGCGCGGATTGATCCGCGCCAGGTGTCGCGGATCTGCCAGCCGCATTACGGGCTGGGGGCCGACGGCATCCTCTACGGGCCATATTGGCCATCGGATCCATTTTTCCGGCAATTGGGGTATGGCGATGCGCTTTGTGCCTTCCGGGTGCTCAATCCGGATGGCAGCGAGGCGGAGAAAAGCGGCAATGGCGTGCGGATCTTCGCGCGGTATCTGTATGACTGCGGGAAGGTCCGGCTTCATGAGGACTTTGTCCTGGCCACCATCGGCGGTGCGATCCGCTGCCGGGTGGATGATCCGGAGGACGCGATCCATGCGGAGATGGGCCGCATCTCATTCGACAGCACCCGGATTCCGGTGGCCGGGCCGCCCCGCGAGGTGATTCGGGAGAAGCTTGCCGTGGGGGGCGTGGAGCTGGAGTTCTGCGCCGCCACCATCGGCAATCCGCACTGCGTGGTCATTGATCCGCCGGGAGGCGTCAATCGCGATGCCGCAATGCGTCTGGGGCCGTTGCTGGAACGCCATCCGCTATTCCCCAACCGCACCAATGTGCAGTTCATCTGCAGGCGGGATGAGCATGGCATCCAGGCGGAAATATATGAACGCGGCGCGGGGTATACCCTGGCCAGCGGCACCAGCTCATGCGCGTGCGCGGCTACCGCCATCCGCATCGGCTGGTGCAAGAGCCCGGTGACCGTGCATATGCCTGGCGGACCGCTCACGATCGATATGGATTCCGGCTGGCGGGCCAGCCAGTGCGGACCGGTGCGCCGGGTCTACGACGCCGAATGCTGGCAGTGACGCGCATCGGCCGTTGCCGGAGAAAAAAAGGCAGCCATTGGATTTCCCATGGCGCGTGGATGCGTGGATATTGGCGCACCCGCCATGTTGTCCGGGAGCGCATGCCGCCAATCCATGGATGGCAGACGCTCCCCCGGGGATTGTGCGCCTATAGGCAGCGGCCGTTTTTGCGGCTGGGGCAGTCGCTGCCGGCGGGGGCGGCCCTGCCGGTGCAGCGGTAGCAGATTTCGTTGGCCAGCGGCCGCCCGCCGAAGAAATCATCCAGGTTCCCGAGGGTGGTCATGGCGATATTCTCCAGCGCTTCGCGGGTCAGGAAGGCCTGGTGCGAGGTGACAATGACATTCGGCAGCGACACCAGCAGCGACAGGGTCTCGTCCTGCCTGGTCACATTGGATTTGTCCTCATAGAACCACTCGCTTTCCTCCTCGTATACATCCAATCCCGCGCCGCCGGCCTTTCCGGAGCGCAGCGCCGCCAGCAATGCGGGGGTGTCGATCAGCCCGCCGCGCGAAGTGTTGATGATATAGACTCCGTCCTTCATTTTCGCCAGCGAGCCGGCGTTGATCAGGTGAGCGGTTTCCGGCAGGAGCGGGCAATGCAGTGAAATGACATCGGAGCGGGACAGCAGGGTGTCCAGATCCACGTACTTGAGGCCATCGCCGTCTTTGGGGAACAGGTCGTAGGCCAGCACCTCCATGCCCAGTCCCAGGCAGATATTGCTGAAGCATCGTCCGATCTTGCCCAGGCCGACAATGCCGGCGGTCTTGCCGTGCAGGTCGAATCCGGTCAGCCCCGCCAGGGAGAAATTGTAGTCACGGGTGCGGGCGGCGGCCTTGTGGAGATGCCGGTTCAGGGTCAGGAGCAATGCGGCCGCGTGCTCGGCCACCGCATAGGGCGAATAGGCCGGAACGCGCACTACGGTCAGGCGGTGGCGGTATGCCGCCTGGAAATCCACGTTGTTGTATCCGGCGCAGCGCAGCGCCAGCACGCGGATGCCCAGCGCGGCCAGCTTGGCGATGGTGTCTTCGGTGACTTCTGAATTCACGAAGGCGCACACGGCGTCGCAACCGTCCGCCAGGATTGCGGTGCTGGCAGTCAGCCGGGTGTCGAAATAGCAGATGTCATACCGGCCGCCGTTGGCGGCGTCAAAGCTGTCCCGGTCATACGGCTTGGCGTCAAAAAAGGCGATCTTCCTCATTTTGGCAGTCTCCGTTTTTCGGTGTGTGGGTGTGTCGTCATTGTGCCTGGTTGGCGATGATCAGCCGGTGCCAGGCGCGGTATTGCTGCAGGTCGTAGGGCGCGTTGCCGCAGACATAGTGGTTGCCGTGCTTCTTGCCGTCGATTTCCCAGCGCAGCAGCAGCAGCTGATGCTGCGGGCAGCCGTTGGGGATTTGCATCTGGCCGACGGTGGTGGCCGGCGAATTGGCCGGCAGGCTGAACGTCCCCTGGAGCAGGGTCTTGCCGTCGGCGGCGGTGATCTTGAATGATCCGTCCACCGGAGCCATGCGGTCATTGACGGCACGGATGGCGAAGATGCGGCAGGTCGGGGTCTCGACCGGCTCGGCGCAGCACAGCAGGGTGTCCTGCTGGGAGCACTTGACGTAGTCGTAGGCCGCCTTCCTTTCGCCGTAGTAGTCCACAATCGCATCGGAGAACTGCGGCCAGCAGTCGATGACATTCCACCAGATCAATCCGCTTCGCTGCGGCTTTCTCATCCGGAAGGACTCGATCATGAACTTCAGGCCCTCGGCCTGGACAAATTGCGAGGCATCGACAAAGTCCTCGAGGGTAGATTGTTCTCCGAAGCCATTGCGCACCAGGTTGTACATCAGCTCCAGCCGATAGGAGTAGGCGCCGTCCGGAAGGCTGAAGGGCTGGGTGCAGTGGCAGAACCAGTCGCGGTGGTCGTGATGCAATGCCACGGCATCCGGGGGCAGGAATTTTTTCATGCTCTCGATCGACGGCATGCCGTGGTATCCCATCTCGGAGGCGAAGACCGCCCGGTGGTTGCGGTAATAGTCGCTTTTCCAGAAATTGCGCGGTCCCCACAGATGCTGTTCGGGTGAATGGGCGTCGCCGACGCCATCGGCCCACAGTTCGTCAGTGACGTATGGCGAGCTGGGCAGGTAGTCGCGGTAGGGGTCCTCCTGGGCGACGGCACGGGGGAGGACCTCGCGGGTGACGCGGTTATAGGACGGCAGCAGCCGTTTGTCGCCGCCGCCCCACCATCCCAGGGCGATGTCGCATTCATTGTCTCCGGCCCACAGCGCCAGCGACGGGTGTTGGCGGAGGCGCCTGATCACCGCCGTCGCCTCGTCGGCGACCTGCCGCAGGAAGTCGTCGGTCATCGGCGGGCATTCGCAGCCGATCATGAAGTCCTGCCAGACCAGGATGCCGCGGCGGTCGCATTCGTCATAGAATCCGTCTTCCTCGTATACTCCGCCGCCCCAGATCCGGATCATGTTGCAATTCAGGTCGCTCCACATTGCCAGGTTCCGGATGGCGCGGCCGCGTTCCTCGCCGTGCAGCGCCACGTCCGGAACGTGGTTGGAGCCATGGATGAAGATCGGCTGGCCATTGACGATGAAATGGAAGCGGCCATTGCCATGGCGGTCCACAGATTCGGTGCGGTCGAGCTTGACGGTGCGCACTCCGCAATTGAACTTATGCACGGCCAGCAGGTCGTCATTGCGTTTGAGGATCAGCTCGCATTCATAGATCGGCTGTTTGCCGCTGCCCATCGGCCACCATAATTGCGGGTCGGGAAGCTGGAAGCTGTGCAGTCCGGCGCAGAACCGCGGCGTGAAGTTGGTGGAGAAGCACTGGCTGCCGCAGCGCATGGTCAGCCTCGCCCACAGGTCGTCGAATGGCTCGTTTTCCGGCAGCCGGAATTGCCAATGCAGGGCCATGTCGGCATGTCCGAGGCGCAATCCGGTGGTGTGCAGGTAGCTGTATTCCCAGCGCCGTGCGGGGACGCTGTGCAGCTCCACCGGTCGCCACAACCCCGCGCCGACCAGCCGCGGGGCGATATCCCAGCCGAAGGAGTGCCTGGCCTTGCGCAGATAGAGCGACTCGAAATTGTAGGCCAGTGCCGCCACCTGCGGCGGGTAGGCGAATGCGCGGGCGGCGTTGATCGCCGAGGTGATGTCCACCCGCAGCTCGTTGTCGTCGTCATGGCGCAGCACGCCCCGCGGAAGAATGAATTTCCTGGCGATGAACATATTGCGGCTGCTTCCCAGCGGATGTCCGTTGAGCGTGGCCTGCGCCACGGTGTCGATGCCGCCGAATTCCAGCTCCAGGGTCTCGTCGGGCGCGGTGTTCTTCGGCAGCCGGAAGGTGGTGCGGTAGTGCCAGTCGGTGTATTCATACGGCCGCAGTTCATCGCAGTTGTGCCCGAAATAGGGGTCGCCGACAAGTCCGGCGCGATGCAGGTCGCCGATGACATTGCCGGGGACCTGTGCGGGGATGCAGTATTTCTGGTGGCGGACCGGGTCGGTGAACTCCAAAGTCCAGTTGGCGTCGAGGATGATGGTTTTCATGGATTTGCGGGGCGTCGCACCGTTTTTTTTTCTCCGTTCTGGCGCAGGGATCTCCTGATTTGGTTTCATTCAGGGGGCGGCGGCATGGGGTGCAGACTGCGAATTGCGCATTACTTTAACGCACCATGAAGAACTTTTATCTTGGATTTGACATCGGCGGGACAAAATCCACCGCCATTCTGGGTGTTGCCGAGGCTGCGGACGGCGCCGACCTCAAGCCGCATGCGCATCGGCTCTGGCCGACTGGCGGGCTTTCGCCGTTGCAGTGCATTGAGAAATTCGCGCAGTCGTCGGAGGCGATGTTGTCGGAGGCGGGCGCCGCCATCGATGACGTGCGGGGAATTGGCATTGCCTGTGGCGGCCCGTTGGACAGCCAGGCGGGCATCATCCAGTCGCCGCCGAATCTTCCCGGCTGGGACGACATCCATGTCGTGGAGACGCTGCGCGGTTTTTTCCCGCGCTGCCGTCACATCCAGCTGGAGAACGACGCCAATGCGGACGCGGTGGCGGAATGGCGATGGGGGGCGGGGCGTGGCACCCGCAATATGGTTTTCATCACCTTTGGCACCGGGTGCGGCGCCGGGTTGATATTGGACGGCCGGCTCTATGGCGGTACCAACGGCAATGCCGGCGAATGCGGGCACATGCGTCTGACGCCCTTCGGCCCGCCGGGCTATGGCAAGGCCGGTTCCATGGAGGGCTATTGTTCCGGCGGCGGCATTGCCAAGCTGGGGCTGTTGCGCATCCAGGAGCGGCTCCAGTCGGGCGGGATGGTTCCGTGGTATGATCCGGAGCGGCCGCCGACTGCCCGGGACATTGCCGTGGCGGCAGATTCCGGCGACGAGCTGGCGCGTGCGATCTATGCCGAATGCGGCACCCGGCTGGGAGAGGGCCTGGCCCTCATGGTGGATCTGCTCAATCCCGAGGCGATCGTGATTGGCAGCATCTTCGAGCGGTCGGAGAAGCTGTTGCGCCCGGCGATGGCCGCCGCATTGCGGCGGGAGGCGCTGCCGCAGGCGGAACGCGTCTGCCGGGTGCTGCCCGCGGCATTGGGCGACCAGCTGGGATTCTACGCATCCCTGGCCTTGGCGGTGGGCGGCGAGTAGGGGCGGGCTTTGCCTCAACCGGGGGCGGAGAGGCCATCCGCGTCACTCCGACGCCACCCGTTCCAGGATGGCGTCGGCGGCCTCGCCGGGGGTGATGCCTTGCGGGCATGGCCCCTCGCCGGGAAGCCGCGGACAGATCCGCCTGAAGCAGGGCGCCTGCGGGCATTTTGACTGGATTATGCGATGGCGTCCCGGCGGCCCGTACGGGCCGGTCAGTTCGGCGCTGGTGGCGCCGAAGCAGGCGACGCATGGCGTTCCCAAGGCCGCGGCAATATGCATCGGGCCGCTGTCATTGGTCAATAGCGCCGTCGAGCGCGCCAGCAGCGCGGTGAGCGTCCCCAGGTCGGTCAGCCCCGCGAGGTTGTGCAGCCGGGGCAGCGCGGCCTGGCTTACGACGTCTTCGGCACGGCTGCGTTCGCCGGCTCCGCCCAGCAGCCACATTGTCATCCGGGGGCGTTTTTCGGCGACCAGCCGCAGGGTCTTGGCGAAGAACTCCGTCGGCCAGGATTTGCTTTCCCATCGGGATGAGCATCCCACTGCCAGCAGCGGCGCATTGGCGGGGATGCCCAGGCGTTCGAGCAGTTCGTCCGCGGCGTTGTCCCAGGCCGCGGGAATTGCCAGCCGGGCTTCCGGCATCGCGGCGGGGGGATTGAAGCCCATGGACTCCATTGCGGAACGCGCCAGGTAGAGATTCTTTTCGGCGGCATGGCTGATCTCCGGCGGGCAATCCACCCGGGTGGTATAGAAATATCTTGCGCCTTCGCGCGAATGCCCGAAGCCGAAGCGCAATGGCGTGCGGGTGAAGCCGGCCATCAGGCCGCTGCGCAGCAGCCCCTGGAAGTCTATGGCCGCATCATATTCATCGCGCCGCAACTCGTGCAGGAACTGCCGGATGAATCCCGGCTTGAAGAGGCTGAGATGCTGGCGGGGGAAATGGATGACGCGGTGCAGGTGGGGGAACAGCTCGACCATCTGCGCCAAGGCGTCGTTGGCCACCCAGTCCAGCCGGACATCCGGGATCGTCGCATGGATGAGCGCGGCGGCGGGGAAGGTGTGGACGATGTCGCCCAGGCTGCTAGGTTTGATGATCAGGATCCGCAATGGCGTCTGCCGCATTCGCCGCATCGACGGGCTATTGATTGAATTCGGTGATTGCCGCCGCCAGTTTTTCCGCGGCGTCGGCGGCCAGCTGGCGCAGTGCGGCCTGCAATGGGAGGTCATGGTCCGGCATCATCGGCACATCGGCGTTGGCGGTGACGGTGCCATGGATTTCCTCCATGCCTGGATAGAGGATGATGGTGTGGCTGATTTTCGCGGTCAGCCGGAACAGCACCGTCTGATAGGCGTCGCCGTCATCCTTGCGGTCGACGGTGTCGCGCATCTGTGCCCGTGCCAGGCTTCTTTGCTCCAGCGACTCGATTTTCAGCTCGACGACCAGCCCGGCATTGTCGATGGACACCACATCGATCGACGGGGTGTTCTCCAGTCGTGCGGCCAGCGCGTTCCTGACCAGCGGGTCCAGCCGTGGCTCCGAGGTGGCGTTGAGGATCTGCCCGATGGCGATCCTGCGATAGGCCGGCGGCAGGGTGCTGCCCGCGAAGCGATAGGGCATGCATCCGCACAGCAGCAACAACGCCAGCGCCGCAATGGCGGCGGATGTGGTCATGGCGGCGGGCCTCATTTTGCGTTTTCCTCCATGGGCGGCAGCTTTTCCAGCAGCGCCCGGGCTTCCGCCGCCTGGCTGGCATCCGGGTAGTCGCGCAGCAGGTCGTGCAGGTATCGCCGCGACACTGCAGGGCGGTAATGGTATTTGTTCATGTAGAAGACCGCCTTGTCCAGCAGCTGTGCGGCGCACATCTCCCCGCCGATGCGGATGATCTCCTCGGCCTCCGGGCGGCGCGGGTCGGACTGCGGGGCCAGCTGCAGGAAGCTGCGGGCCTCGCGCATCGCCGCACGGATGCGCTGGCCATCGCCATCGCCCTTTTTGGCCAGCAGCACCAGCAGCTTCCCCAGCCGCAGCCGCACGTCGGGATTTTCCGGCGACAGCTTGATGGTCTCCTGGCATAGCTTCACCGCATCCTCGTAGTGTTCGCGTGATTGCAGCTTGTCCGCCAGCACCAGGCGATCATTGAGCGACAGGTTGATGGACGGCTGGTATTTTATGACCATCCGATACAGCTCGATGGCGGCGTCCGGGTCGGAGATTCCCAGGAAGGTCCCCTCGCCCCGCCAGAAGAGGTCGGACAGCTCGCGGAGCTGTTCAACGACCTCTTCCACCGGGATATGGAAGAGGTAGGAATTGAGCAGTTTCAGGTAGGCCTGGCGGGCCTTGTGGGCTTTTTTTGCCCGCAGGTAGCATTGCGCCTGCTGCAGATAGTATCCCGCCGCCTTCTGCTGGTCGCGCTGATTGGCGGCGGCCTTGCCGTAGAGCGCGGCTGCCGCCGCGAAGTCCCCGTCGTTGATTTTTTCCTCAGCCAGCCGCAGCTGCGCCCGTTCCTGGCTGAAGCGCTCGAAGTTCTCCAGCGCCCCCGGTGAACAGTACGTGATTCCGCATGCGGCGGCCAGGATTGTCAGGATATTGCGGATGAAGGTCATGGTGTGAGGAAAAAACATATGGCAGTGGGGATGGCGGCTTGACGGATTCGCGCCATAAGATAATCCCTGAATGGAGTGAAGTGGAGCCGGTTGCGCCATAATTTCGCCATTTTTCGGCCAATTGCGTTTCCGGCGTGCGCACCCGTTTTCCCGACTCCCTGGGGTGCGGCAAATCCCCGGTTTCCGCGGCCCCGGCCGCCGCGGACGGCAGTGCAATCAAAAAAAAGCCCCCTGCGCAATTTGGAGCGACAGGGGGCTTCAAGCGGTGGTGGTAGGTCGTGGATTCGAACCACGGAAAGCATAGCTAGCAGATTTACAGTCTGCCCCCGTTGGCCACTTGGGTAACCTACCATCAAAAGCCGGTATTTTGGAAATGCACCATAAGATATATTCTTTTTCCGGCATTGCAAATCGCCATGCCGAAAAAGTGCCAAAATTTCACCAGCGGGTCTCTCCAGGCCCCGGATCCCCGGTGCGGTCCGGACGCGGATTGGCCGCCGGTTCCGCTGGCGGAGCAAGCTGTTCCCAGCGTTGCCAGAATTGCGGCGGGAGGGCGTCGTAGCATTGTCGTGGCGGCGGCATTGCGCCGTGGTTGGCCGCGCGCTGGCGGAGCATTTCGCCGATGAAGGAGATCACGGCTTGCCGGGCTTCCAGGCCAATGGAGTGATGGTCTCCGGCGTTGAGAGGCGGGGAGATCCTGCGGAGGATGGCGCCGCCTTTTTCACGGAGTTGACGGACGCTTTCATCGCTGGCGAAGCTGCCGTGGCAGCCGGCAGTGCTCAATGACATCAGCGGCATGGCATTGGGTGCGGGCCATGCCGCATAGTGTCCGCCGCCGCACCAGGCGCCGGCATCCAGCCTGTCCGGATGGCGCGCCGCCATCTGCTGGATCATGCTGCCGCCGGCCGACTGGCCCACGGCGACCAGCCGGCGGGGGGCGAGGCGGTATCTTCTGACCAGCCGCCGATGGATGGCGAAGACTGCCGACGCCCAGCCGGACTCCGGGTAGACATAGTAGCGCCGGTGATCCAGGACATCCAGACCAAGGCAGTCCATCGATACGGAAAATATCGAACATCCCAGCTGGACCACCATATCGCGCATCCAGTCGTTGCGCTCCAGACGGTCGCCGGTGTCATTGCGAAATGGCGCGTAGAAGACGACATCGGATGCGCTTGGCAATGGCCGGCCGCTCTCATCGACTGGAATCAGCGCACATGCCCGGATGGTCCAGTTTTCCGGCAGCCACACACGGCGGCTGAAGGTGCAGATCAGCACCCGCATCTGCCGGGAGCCAGTCTGCATCACGATGGTTTTCTCCGCAAAACCGAAGTCATGGGGCACGATGAAATGCCAGATGCCGCCCAAAAGCAGCATCGTCGCGATGATGCCGATGGCGGCTATTCCGCGGCTGGTGATTTGCCTTCCTGCCATGTTTGGCGAGTCCTCCAGGCCTGGCCGAGAAAATCCTGGATATGCCCGATCCGGGAGGCGGGCATGATGTGATCCATCTGGGGGATTTCCAGCAACGTCCAAGGCAAGGCAAGCTCACGGGCCAGTGCGTATTGCCGCCGCATTGCCTCCAGGCGACTGTCCTGATCCCCGCAGATCAGCAATCCCGGCGGGGCGTTGCCGGTGGCGGCCGGCTGGTCCCACCAGCCGACGCCGGAGGCGCACCACGCCACGCACCGTCCGGGATGCCATGCGGCATAACGGGAGACAAAATGGCCGCCGCCGGAATAGCCAAAGAGCAACAGCGGCAGCCTGCCGGGAAGGCATTTCTCCAGCGCCTTCTCGAACAACCAGCCGGAACCATGGGAGGCGTAGTAGTATCCAGTCCCGTCGAAAAGCGCCTCCCGCGGCGAGGCAAAGGCGATTTCGACAATTGCCAGGCGGTTCATGACGGCGAAGGAACGCCACTCCAGCTGCCGGAAAAGCTGTCCGCTGGTATCGCAGGCGCCATTGGCCAGAACCAGAATCCCCCGGGGATGGGAGAATGCCGACCAATGGTAGAGCCCGGCATGGCTCATGCCCGGCGCCGGGATCAGCGGGATGTAGTCATGGCGCCGGAGGCAGATCATCACCGCCGAGATCAGCAACAGCCAAATGCCCAGGTTGAAAAGACGGCGGTGCCAGGATGGATGGATCGCGGCCATTGATGCGGCTATTTCCGCTTCCGGCGCTTGATTGCGCATGCCGTGCCGATGGCAATGACGGCGACTGGCATCAACAGGAACGGGGCGTTGTCCAGGAACCACGCCAGCGGATCATCGCTGCCGGTGATCCGGCTGAAGACCCCGAGGAGCTTGGAGTTGCGGATCTGGCGTCGTCGCTGCCGGGCCAGGCGCTTGCGCTCCCTGGCCACCTCGTCAGAACGTTGCTTGATGAACTCACACTGCGCCTGTGTGGCCTCGTCACGGCTTCCAACCACGATAATCTCCGCATCGGCGGGAATGGCGTAGTCTTCATCGCGGCCGCCATCCCCCATTACGATATCATCCCAGAAAACGGAGATCATCAGCTTTCCTGAGTCGTCGTAGTCGTAGATTCCGACGAGCATATTGAGGGCCTTGTCCACTATGTATTTTCTGACGCTTCCCGATTTCCCCCTGGCGACAATCTCCCAAGCCGGACGGTTGTTGCTGGAGATTTCCTTCAGGCTGTAGACATCGTCATTCAACTTTGGCGGCGCAGTGACGGGCTCGGGGTATTGCGTGCCCCGTATTTTCCCGTTGGTGAAGATATTCATTCGCGTACATCCCAGGTCGTTGTGGATTATCAGCGCAAATACCCGGTTTTCCTTTTGAATTACGCACGCTTCACGCCGCCAAATTGAGCCATCCGGATTCCTGCGCTGCACAATCTTGGAACAAGCCAGGTCGCTCTTGTCAGTGAGTGGAAATCCACCGACGTATTCCGTTGCCGAATAAGTTGCCGTCTTCCTCGTCTGCCAGCCTTTGGCCAGTATCGATTTCGCCTTTTCCGATTCATCGGCGAAGCCGTGATGACACGGCAGCATGGATAATATCAGAAAAATGAAGATCGCCAACAATGGCGTGTGGTGTCGTAAAATCGTGGCATTTTCGCACCATCCCCTGTCAGTTTGATGCAAATGCCTCATGGCGCAGTCATGGCGCGTGCCGGCATTTGCGCCAAGCCGATTCAAAAATGCCGGCGAAGCCATTGTCGGATTTACGGCATTCCATACCTGGGAAAGGGGGCTTTTCATTCCACACAGCCCTCCATGCATATATCCCAGGCCCGGCCAGCGGCATTCATGCACGAGTCATACAGCGCCCCCTCTTCGCCTGCCGAACTGCTGCCGTATTTTTCTTTGCAATAGGCAACAGTTTCCCAATATCGTGAATTGCAGCCATTTTCACAAGCCGTCCCTCGTCTGGCGTTGCGTGACGAGGAGTCAGCGGCGTACATCAGGCTGATTCCGGCCAGCAGCATGGAAGCTGCCAATGCGATCCTCAACATTTTTGCGTGTCTCCTTTTTTTTGCGTATGTGGTGTTTTTTGAAACCGTTTTTGGACCACATGGATATGGGAAGGATGGAGTGCCGCTTCAATGCCGCAAATCTCATTGATGCCTGTTCAGTATCCTCAGCCGCATTCTTCTTGACAGCGCGTTTAGTGCAGCAAAGGCTATCGCGAATCCCGCGCAAACCGTTCCCCAGCGCATGAAACTCCAATCGCTGATATGTTCGTATACCATGTGGTCTGGTATGCATCCGCAGGCGCCGCGCCAGAGGAAGACGCGGTTCCGGATGGAGCCGTCGCTGGCGGCGTCGCCGAGGGAGGCGATGCGGTCGCCGCCGCCGCCAACGGAGGCAAAGGCAATGACCGTCACCGCCAGCCAGCAAAGGGCGAACCATTTGCGGGAGTGCAGGAATATCGCCAGCACTGCGCAAAGCGCGGCAATCAGCCCGCCTCGGGAGTAGGTCGCCGCCAGCAGGAATGCCCATAGAGCCCCGGCGGCGCCGATGACGCCCGCCAGCCATGGCCGGTTGCGCTTCAGCGCCATCAGCCAGGCGCCGACGCACAGCGCCAGCAGCATGGCGCAAAAGCATCCGCAGAGGTTGGGACTGGAAAAGAACAGCTGAAGCCGGGGGTTGTCTTGATAGAAGAACATTGCCAAGTCCAGAGCGAATTTGCGGCGCGCGCCAGCGGCGGTTCAGGACGCGCATGGCAGGCGGATCGGATGGCCTGGATCCGTGAAGCCGGTGATTGTGCGTCAGAATGAGTGGGGGGGGGGGGAGTGCCGGGAGTCCGTGGCCGAAAAAAGGCGAGGTCATGGCGCAAAAGCACCGGCTTCATGGATTCGGGGATAAAATATGGCCATACTGTACACCGGATTCGTGAAGCTGATTCTGCTGGATGCACCCCAATTGCGCCAATCCCCGCGGCACGTGGATCCATGCGCCTTCGCAAGGGGAAAAACGGGTGACGCGAGAAAAAAAACTCTTTTCCCGCCATTTGCGTCCTTGATTTTTTCATGGTATTTTCGTATAATATGTAAAAGTTGGCCGATGGTTGGCGCGAATGACGGCTTCCCCGGTGAGTCGCGTTGGCCGACGCCTGGCATCCGGGCAGGAACGGCGCAAAACGCCGTGGGTTTACAGTACGGCACACAGGGGGAGGCAAAGGAGCAGTCTGCAGATGCGTTCGCGTTCGACGAGGATCATATCAGAGGTGGAGAAGGTCTGGCAGCGGGTGATGTCGATCTGGTATCGCTCCGGCAACCGCGCGGTGCGCATTCCGTCGTCCAACGAGCTGGCGGAGGAGTTTGGGATTGCGCGTTCCTCGGTGCGCATTGCATTGGAGCGTCTGACCGCCGCCGGCTTTCTGGTCACGCGCAAGGGGAGCGGCACCTTTGTGAATCCCAAGCGCTGTCTGGATCCGGCATTGGAGTCGCCGTTGGTCGGGCTGTTGATTTCCAACGGCGACTATTTCTACTATCCTCCGGTGATCCAGGCGGAGCTGGAGTGCTTTTACGGCGTGCTGCGCAATTCGGGCTGGAATGTGCGCGAGGTGACCGGGCACATGGGGTGTTTTGAGGATGCATGCCAGGTGATCAAGTACAGCTATCTGGACGGGATAATCACCTTCGGCTCGTCGCAGTTTGCGGTGATGGCGTCGAAGTCGATGCTCCCGACGGTGAACATGGGCGGCTATGTTCCGGGGGTATGCAATGTGGTGACCGGATGCACCTCGGTGCTTCGGGAGTTGTTTGGCATCGCCGGGCGTGACAGCGGCATCAATGTCTGGACCACGATGCCGGAGTCCATGCCGGAGTATCTGCTCTGGCATTTGCAGCGGCATCCTGGAGTCCGGATCACCCGCGGCCATTACCGTCCCCACGCCGATGGCGACAGCTATTTTTCCAGGCTGCGCGGCCAATTTGCATCGGAGTGTCCGGACTGGCTGCTGACCACGCCGGAGGAGCGCGGGCAAATCCGCGAGATCATCATTTCGCTGTATGGCGTGGAGAAGGCCCGCAGTCTGCTGTGGGTCGACCTGATCGAGCCGGGGAAGGACCGTGGCTGGCCGGCGTATTTTTTCCATTCCCGGCGTCGGGAGGAGGTGCAGGCGGCGATCGACTTGCTGGCGCCGCGGCTTGCCGGGGGCGGCCATGACGGGGAGGAGGCCAGGGACGTGGTGGTGGAAGCGGAATTGGTGAAGATCTGAATGGCGTGAAGCCGGTCGCCCGGCGCCGTTGTGGCGTCAGATTCCCCGGCTTCACCGGTTTTGGCACACAGTGCCCCGCCGGTTTCAGGCAGGGGCGGAGAAAAGGAAAAAAGAAGGAGGCATAATCATGTGCAACAGGCGTAGTGGATTCACTTTGATCGAATTGCTGGTGGTGATCGCGATCATCGCCATACTGGCGTCGATGCTTCTGCCGGCTCTGGGCAAGGCCCGGGAGAAGGCGCGCACCATCAGCTGCGTGAACAACCAGAAGCAGATCGGCCTGATCCTGGTCTTCTACGAGGACGAGAACGACGGCTATGTCCTGAAGGCCAAGAACCCCACTCCGGAGCATGTATTGTGGAATGCCTTCCTGGTGCACACCGGGCGCATGGGCATGAAGGTGCTGTCATGCCCGGCATCGCTGAAGTGGTCCCAGGCCAACGGCTTCTTCCAAAGGTACGAAAAGATTCCGGCCGACAACAACGCCTGGTTCTTTGGCGGCTATGGCATGAACAACTGCCGCGCGTACGACGAGAAGACCATGACGGCGTATCCGTACATCAAGGACACCCAGGTGCGCCGTCCCGCGGGGTACATCCGCACCGGCGACTCCGCCACCAACCAGTATCCCGGCGTGGCCTACTGCCCCGGCGCAATCATGTACGAGAGCGCCAGCCAGGGATACTTCGCCTACCCGTGGCATAGTGGTTTCTGCAATATCCTGTGGTTTGACGGCCACGTCGATGCGGTGCGCGGCATCAACGAGACCGCACTTTACGCATATCCGCTGGCCGGCGGCTGGAATGGCGACAACACCCCGTGGTCGGCGTGGCAGATCAAATAGCCCGTCGGAGGGAGAGGAAGAGATGAAGTGCACTATTTTGACCATGGCGATGCTGGGCTGTGCGGCGGCATTGTCCGGCGCCACCATCGACAATTCACCGCTGCTGCCGGCCTACAAGCCGGACTCGGAGGTCGCCATGGAGGCACGGCGGGACGGCCGTTCGGAGTCGCCGGAATGGGTGAAGAGCCTGATCATGGTGGAGTTCAGGGTGGATACCGCAGTGGCGGACGGCACTGTCAAGCAGTTGGCGCCGGTATTGGACCATCTGGCGGAAACCGGCATCAATGGGATCTGGCTGACGCCGCCGCTCAATGGCGGCAATGGCTACGGCAACCACGGCCCGCACACCATTTCGGCACGGCTGGTCGGGGAGGAAGACCGTGACGCCCAATGGCGGGCGCTGAGGGATTTTGTCGACGCGGCCCATCGGCGCAACATCCGCGTCTTCTTCGACATTGTCAATTGGGGGGTGACCAAGCACGAGGGCGGCAGCCGCCTCCGCATTGAGAAGCCGGAGTGGTTCGGCCAGTACTACCCCCGGTATTCGGGCTACCTCTACAACTGGCAGAACCGTGATCTGACGAGCTGGTATGCTGACCAGATTGTGGAGTGGATCATCAAGACCGGAGCTGACGGCTTCCGTTGCGACTGCGCGCCGTTCTACAGCGGATACGAGCCGTTCCGGCTTGCCCGGCAGCGGCTGCTGGCGGCCGGGCGCAAGCCCGTGTTCATTTCCGAACATGCGAGCAGCCGGAGGAATGTCTTCGATTTCGACCAGGTCCCGTTGTGCTACAAGCAGGAGGACGGCAGCCAGCAGGTGCGCTGGGTGACGGACATCTATCTGAAGGGCAATATCGTGGACATGGTCCGCAATGGCGAGGAGCTGCGGATGCGCGATGATTATGACCAGCCGCCGGGCTGCGAGCGCTTCTACACCGTCATGCTCTCATGCCACGACTCGAAGCGGTATGTCGTGGATGGCAATGCGCTGGTCATCGGCTATCAGGCGATCTTCGCGCCGTTCATTCCGCTATGGTATATCGGCGAGGAATGGAACAACCCCAACCGATGGTACTGCGACTTTTTCCAGCGGCGGGACAAGTTCCCGACTCCGGACGAGTGGAGCCTGTACAGCACCGCGATCGACTGGGAGGCCAGGGAACGCAACGCGGATTTCTTCGAGCTGGTCAAGAAGATGATCCGCATCCGCCGGCAGCATCCGGAGATCTTCGAGTTCTTCCCTGACAACCACCGCGACGCCAATATCTGCAAGGTCGATGCCGGAGCGGAAGCGTCATTGCAGCCGTATGCGCGCTTTGCCGGCGGCAAAGCCATTCTGGTGGTGCCAAACCGCTCGGACGGGAATGCGCGTTTCAGTGTCCGCATCCCGTTTGCCGATGCGGGGCTTGACCGGAATGCGGATCACGTCGTCACCGACCTGATGGGTGACCGGCAGCTGGCGGCGGGGCGCCTGGAGTCGTTCATCGCCGAGGTCCCCGGCGGCGGCCTCGGAGTATATCTGGTCGCGCCGCGCAAATGAGATGCGCCGATGCAGTCTGGCTGTGCCTGGCAAGCCTGCTGTGCCTGGGATGCGGCGGCCGTCCGCCGTCGCCGTTGCCGACGTTGCTGCTGGACAATGGCCGTCTTCTGCTGGAGTTCGTCGATCCATCGTCGCCGCAGGATCCGGCGCAGACCGGCTGCCGTTTTCTGCATGCCGGCTGGCTTCGTGGCGTCACCGTCAAGGGACGTGGCGGAAATTTCCTCAAGCGCGACTCCATCCACCGCCGTATTCCGCTGTTCGGGCTGCCGTTCGAGTTCCATCCCGGGCCGCACTTTGACATCGATCCGGAGGATGGCGAGGTGACTTGCCTGCAATATGGCGTCGGCATTGTCCGCCACGAGGCCGGCAACCGCTTCGAGGCCCGTCCGCTGCGGCTTTTCCCGTGGAGTTGCGCCCTGGATCGGCGGCCCGACGGCGGTTTTGTGATCGCCGCCCGCCAGCAATCCGGGCGCTGCAATGGATATGCGTATGAGCTGGAGTTGCGGATCAGCGCATCATGGCGTTCAAATGCCCTGGTGTACGACTTCGCGATGCGCAATGTCGGCGAGAAGGCGATCGACACCGAGGTCTACGCGCATCCGTTTCTGGATGCCGCCGGCGGTTTTGGCGACGCCTGGTTCCGCATGCCTGGCGACACCGCCAGGCGGCGGGTCCGGGATTTTCCCGGCGAGACGCAATTTACCCCTGCCGGGCAGGCGGATGACGACGTCTGGCGGGTGGAGACGGGGGATTTTGGGACGTCGGGCGGCCGGATGGCCATTTGCGGTGACCGGCCGTTGCGGAAGGTGGTGCTGTGGCATTACGGCGCCGACTGCATCGCGCTGGAACCGTTTGTCCGGATCGCCATTCCGCCGGGCGGTGCCGCGCATTGGCGCTTCACCATCACCTTTTCCGCCGGGGAGGAGGTGACGGAAGAGGCGGAAGAGGCGACGGACAACGCCGCCGGAAATTGACATGTGGGGACTGCAGCGCCGGGGATGATATTGCGCAAGCGGTCCGGCGTTGCGGTTTCATGACCCGCGCTTATATTAGCCGCTTCTGCGGAATTTTCCGGTGCGACGATGCCTGGCCGCCGCCGCTGAAATCACCGTCACCGCCGGGACGCGCCGCCCGGCGGACGGCAAATCCGGAATGACGCGAACAAACCATAGTTGCGGCGTCGAACCGCCCGGACAGCATACAACATACAGCATACAGCATACAGCATACAGCCATGTCATCCAGCACGATCATCAGGTTCGGCATCATCGGCACCGGCGGCCGCGGACAGGATTTTTGCCGGAACAACCACCTCCCCGGCGAGGGATATGTGGTTGCCGCCGGCGCGGACACCAACCCCGGGGCGCTGGCGGCGTTCTCCGCCGCATTCCCCGAGGCGAAGGCCTTCTCCGACTACCGTGAGCTGCTGGCCATGCCCCAAATCGATGCCGTGTTCGTCATCACCCCGGATTTCCTCCACGAGGAGATGGCATGCGCCGCCCTCAAGGCCGGAAAGCATGTCTATCTGGAAAAGCCGCTGGCAATCACCATCGAAGGCTGCCAGCGCATTCTGCGGTGCGCCATGGAAAACCGCCGCAAGCTCTACGTCGGGCATAACATGCGCTTCTACCCCGCCATCCTGAAGATGAAGGAACTCATCGACAGCGGCGTCATCGGCCAGGTCCAATGCGCCTGGTGCCGCCATTTCATCAGCTATGGCGGCGACGCCTATTTCCATGACTGGCATTCCGAACGCCGGAACACCACCGGGCTGCTGCTGCAGAAGGGCGCACACGACATCGATGTGCTGCATTGGCTGATGGGCTCGTACACGACTGCGGTCACCGCCATGGGCATGCTCTCGGTCTACGACAAATGCCCGCGCCGCGCCCCCGGGACCCCGGGAAAGGCCGACTGGGGCGTGGGGCACTATCCGCCGGAGGAATGCAACGGCTTCTCCCCGGTGATCGACGTCGAGGACCACAACATGGTGCTCATGCAGCTGGCGTCGGGACAGCAGGCCGCCTATCTGCAATGCCATTACACCCCCGACGCCGACCGCAACTACACCTTCATCGGCACCCGGGGGCGCATCGAGAACCGCGGCGTCGCCGAGGATTCGCAGGTCATGCTCTGGACCCACCGGTCCGACGGCCTGCTGCCCGACGTCACCTACACCCTCCGCGGCAGCGCCGCCGGCCACTCCGGCGCCGATCCGGAGATCATGAGGAATTTCCGCGAATGGCTGCGTGGCGCCGCCCGGCCGGTCACCAGCCCGGTCGATGCCATGCGGGCGGTGATGACCGGCGTCATGGCCCATGAGACCATGCGCGGCGACCTCAATGTCCGGCGCATCCCCGAAGTCCCTGCCGATCTGCTCGCGTATTTCGGCCAGACGCAGTGACGGCGGTGGCGCGGCACCAAAAAAAATCAAAATTTCTTGTCTCCCGGTTTGCAATCGATGCAAATCAGATTATCTTAAGCATCGCGCCGCAAAATCTGCTACCAAAACTGTTATTCGGCGGTGTGCCGCGTTACAGCAGCAGGACAAAATAAAAGCCCACATAGCTCAGCTGGTAGAGCGCATCCTTGGTAAGGATGAGGTCTTCGGTTCGATTCCGAATGCGGGCTCCACTGGTTTTTCCGGAAGAATGGCATGGAGGGCGCATACCCGCCATGCTATTTTTTGCTACACCGCATACGGAAAGACCGCAGGCGACCAATTTTTCATATCAATACCAAGGAAACCGAAGTCCGGCAGTACCGGCTCTTCAAACAACCCAAAACGAGGTAACTAAACATGGCTAAGGAAACCTTTAATCGCAGTAAGCCGCACTGCAATATCGGTACTATCGGTCATATCGACCACGGTAAGACCACGCTGACCGCCGCAATCACCATGGTCCAGGCTGCCATCTTCGGTGGCGAGCTGCGCAAGTACGACCAGATCGACAACGCCCCGGAGGAAAAGGCACGCGGTATCACCATCAACACCTCCCACGTTGAGTACGAGACCGCCAACCGCCACTACGCGCACGTCGACTGCCCCGGCCACGCCGACTATATCAAGAACATGATCACCGGTGCCGCCCAGATGGACGGCGCCATCCTGGTGATCGCCGCCACCGACGGTGTCATGGCTCAGACCTCCGAGCACGTCCTGCTCGCCCGCCAGGTCGGCGTCCCCGCCATCGTGGTCTTCATGAACAAGTGCGACCAGGTCGATGACCCGGAAATGCTCGACCTGGTCGAGTCCGAGGTGCGTGACCTGCTCAACAAGTATGGCTTCCCCGGCGATGACACCCCGGTCATCCGCGGCTCCGCCCTGAAGGTCAACGAGGTCATGATGGCCGCCGCCGATCCCAAGGATGTCGCCCTGAACGCCCCGGAGACCAAGTGCATCCGCGACCTGATGGAAGCGGTTGACAGCTTCATCCCCGAGCCTGTCCGTCCGCTGGACCAGCCCTTCCTGATGCCGATCGAAGACGTCTTCTCGATTGAAGGCCGCGGCACCGTGGTCACCGGCCGTGTCGAGCGTGGTATCATCAAGGTCGGCGACGCCGTCGAGATCGTCGGTCTGCGCGACACCCAGAAGACCACCGTCACCGGCGTCGAGATGTTCCGCAAGTTGCTGGACGAGGGCCATGCCGGCGACAACATCGGCTGCCTGCTGCGCGGCACCAAGAAGGAAGATGTCGAGCGCGGACAGATCCTGGCTGCCCCGAACACCATCCACCCGCACCACAAGTTCAAGTGCCAGGTGTACGTGCTGACCAAGGAAGAGGGCGGCCGCCACACCATGTTCAAGGATGGCTATCGCCCGCAGTTCTACTTCCGCACCACTGACGTGACTGGCGTCTGCCATCTTGAGGAAGGCGTCCAGATGGTCATGCCCGGCGACCACGCCACCATGACTGTCGAGCTGATCAAGCCGGTCGCAATGGAAGTCGGTCTGCGCTTCGCCATCCGCGAAGGCGGCCACACCGTCGGCGCCGGTAACGTCTCCGAAATCATCGAGTAGCCATTGCGGCTTGCGCATCCGCACCCCGGGCAGCGCCCCGAGTTGCGGATGCGGCTGCAGGCTCTCAACATCAAGGGGATACGGATATGCCCTCGGAAATCATCACTTTGGCTTGCACCGAGTGCAAGCAGCGCAACTATACGACGACCAAGAACAAGCGCAATATCACCGGGCGTCTCGAGAAGAAGAAGTACTGCCCGTTTGAGCGCAAGGTCACCTTGCATCGCGAAGTCCGGTAGAATCTGCCGCTGGCAGCGGCGGTCCGGATGATTGATTCACGCAGGAGAGTAGCTCAATTGGTAGAGCAGCGGTCTCCAAAACCGCAGGTCACAGGTTCGATCCCTGCCTCTCCTGCCATTTTCTTTTTCAGCATACCTAACCATTCCTGGAGTTGGAGTAGCCAACCATGACAAACCCGGTCGCCGCAATTCAGAAGATCTATGGTGAGACGGTCGCAGAGATGAAGAAATGCACGTGGCCGACCAGGAAGGAGATCGTGCGGTCCACGGGCGTGGTGCTTTCCAGCATGGTGATCCTCACGGTCACGGTGATGGTTCTGGATTGGATTTGCCAGGGTGCGGTATCGTTGATTGCCGGAATCAGATAGGGTTCCGCATCCAGGATTGGAGCAGATATTGATGAACGACTTCCAAACTGAAAGTAAGTGGTATGTCCTGCAGGCGCTTTCCGGCCAGGAAGATCGCGCGATGGAGCGGCTCAAGCTGCGCATTGAGCAGGACAAGGCAGTCGGGATTGACAGCGGCATCGACGATTTGCAGATTCCGGTGGACATGATTGACACCGGGCGCAAGACCAAGGACCACAAGCCGGTTTTGCGGGCGAAGAAGCGTTATCCGGGATACATTCTGATCAAGTGCCGTCTTTATGATCAATATGGCGAGCGCATCGCCGCCACCTGGGAGCTGATCAACCAGACCCAGGGAATCATCGGCTTTGTCGGATACAACGAGCCGGCGATGAAGGACCAGGAGCGCAACATGCGTCCGATGCATCCGGTGGAGATTCCCCGTCACGAGATCGAGGAGATGCTGCGCCACCAGGAGGAGGCCAACGAGCCGAAGCGCAAGATCGACTACAAGATCGGCGAGACTGTGCAGTTGCGCGGCAGTGCTTTTGTCGGCTATGAGGGTGTCATTGAGAACATCGACAACGAGCATGGCCGCCTGAAGGTGTCGGTGAGCATGTTTGGGCGTTCCACTCCGGTGGAGGTCGGCATCGACGAAGTCGAGCGGCCGATGTAGCCGAATGGATTTGTGTTCTTTTTCAAGCCTGTGCCGGGGGGACCGGTGCGGGCTTTTTTTCATTATGGGGGGATGACGACCGGCAGTCCCGGCAAATTGTAGTACATTCTGCAACTTCCCGGCGGTGCTTCACGCCATCCAGGGTGAAGCCACGATCGCCGGGCAAAGGCAACTCCCAATCAACCTCGCAGGGGCAAAGACAACCATGTCAGTTGAAGCATTGAAGAAATCATCCTGGTTCAAGGGTCGTCGCGGCCCGGTGATGCTGGTCATCATGGACGGAGTCGGCTATGGCAAATACCGCGATGGCGATGCGGTCGCCGCCGCGAGCACGCCGCACCTGGATTGGTTCATTGCGAATTGTCCGAACACCAGGCTCAAGGCGCATGGCGTGGCGGTCGGGCTGCCTTCGGATGCCGACATGGGCAATTCCGAGGTCGGCCACAACGCCATGGGCGCCGGGCGGGTTTTTGACCAGGGCGCGAAGCTGGTGTCCAACTCCATCGCCTCCGGCAAGATGTTCCAGGACCAGGGCTGGGTGGAGATTTCGGAGAATGTCCTGAAAAACGGCTCCACGTTGCATTTCATCGGGCTGTTCTCCGACGGCAACGTGCATTCGCACATCGACCACCTCAAGGCAATGGTTGAGCATGCCGCGGACCAGGGGATCAAGCGCATCCGCATCCATATCCTGCTGGATGGACGTGATGTCGGGGAGACCAGCGCCCTGGACTACGTCTGCCCCTTTGAGGAGTTTCTGGCCGGCATCCGCGGCAAGGGCTGTGATGCGCGCATCGCCTCCGGCGGCGGCCGCATGTTCATCACCATGGACCGCTACAACGCCGACTGGTCGATGGTTGAGCGGGGCTGGAAGACCCATGTGCTGGGCGAGGGGCGGCTCTTTCCCGATGCCAGGACCGCCATCGAGACCCTGCGCAAGGAGACTGGGGCGATCGACCAGGATCTGCGCGCGTTCGTCATCGCCGGCGAGGACGGCAAGCCGGTGGGCACCATCAATGACGGCGACAGTGTGGTGTATTTCAATTTCCGTGGCGACCGCGCCATCGAGATCACCCAGGCCTTCGAGGGCGGCGACGACTTCAAGCGCTTCGACCGCATCCGGGTTCCGAAGGTCTGCTATGCCGGGATGATGCAATACGACGGCGACCTGCATCTGCCCAAGCGCTTCCTGGTGAATCCGCCGGCGATCGACCGCACCAGCGGCGAGTATCTGTGCGCCACCGGACTGCGGACCTACGCCTGCAGCGAAACCCAGAAGTTCGGCCATGTCACCTATTTCTACAACGGCAACAAATCCGGATACATCGACGAAAGCCTGGAAAAATACGAGCAGGTGCCGTCGGATGTGATCCCGTTTGAGCAACGGCCGTGGATGAAGGGCGCCGAGATCACCGACAAGATGATCGAGGCGCTCAAGTCCGGCAAATACGACCATCTGCGCTGCAATTATCCGAATGGCGACATGGTGGGCCATACCGGCGTCTTCCAGGCCGCCCAGATTGGCGTCGAGGCCGTGGACCTGTGCCTCGGGCGGCTCAAGGCCGCAATTGACGAAGTCGGCGGAATCATGATCATCACCGCCGACCACGGCAATGCCGACGACATGATCGAGCATGACAAGAACGGCAAGGAGAAGCTTGGCGCCAATGGCGTCCCGAAGGTGAAGACCAGCCATTCTCTCAATCCGGTTCCATGCATCATCTATGATCCGGAATGCCAGGGCGAATACAAGCTCAATCCGGCGGAGGGGCTGGGCATTTCCTCCATTGCCGCCACCATCATCAACTTGATGGGCTACGAGGCTCCGGCGGATTACGACCCCTCGGTGGTGGTCAGGAAATAGACGTCGACAGTCCCGGGGGGGGGGAGGGGATGGGCCGGGGGGCAGCGGCGGAAAATATTTCCCTCCGTTTCCCTCCGTTTCCCTCCGTTTCCCTCCGTTTCCCTCCGTTTCCCTCCGTTTCCCTCCGTTTCCCT
>CAKUJM010000023.1 GCA_934661755.1 uncultured Lentisphaeria bacterium
AACAAAAAGAAAGCCGGATTGAGTAGAAAATCCTACAAAATCCGGCTTAGTGCTAAACTATTTTGCAAAACTCACATCAACGTGGACAGTACCGTTCAAGAAAAGGCGGTGCGTTATCCTACCGATGCTCGCCTTTATGACCGTATGCGTGAACGTTTGGTGAAATCCGCCCGTAAAAATGGCGTTGAATTGCGCCAGACCTACGAGCGAATCGGCAAAAAAGTATTGCGCAGTCAAAGCGGTTATGCAAAGGCCAGTCAGTTCAAGCGAGCAAGAAAAGCAACAAAACAGTTGAAGACTTTTCTTGGTCGTGTCGTTCGGGATATTGAACGGAAAATCACCGCTCCAGATATCGAATTGCAACATCTGCTCGAGATGGGGAATCAGCTTTTAGCACAAAAACGGACAGACAAAAAGAAGTTGTATTCGATTCATGAACCGCAGGTCGAATGCATCGGCAAAGGCAAGGCGCATAAAAAGTTTGAATTCGGAACAAAAGTCGGTTTGGTGACAAGCGCCAAGAGTAACTGGATTGTCGGCGCGGAAGCGTATCCCGGCAATCCTTATGATGGACATACATTGAAATCGGCGCTGGCGCAAACTACGAAAATTCTTGGGTTTGAACCAGCAATGGCGATTTGTGACTTGGGGTATCGCGGTAACAATTACGAAGGTGAATGCAATATTCAAGTCGTCAACCGTTTCCGGAAACGAGTATCGCGGTCACTTTGCCACTGGTGGAACCGTCGTTCTGCGATTGAACCGGTGACTGGACATTGTAAAAGTGAGCATCGGATGGATCGCAATCTGCTTCGTGGCCAATTAGGCGATGAATTGAATGTGATCTTTGCCGCGGCGGGATTCAACTTCCAGAAACTGTTACGGGCGTTCGCCCTATTTTTGTGTCTATTTTTCAGGCTCGTATTTTTGCAATTGGAAAAATGCGAACCGAAAAGGTTTGAAAAAGGAAGAGCGCGAGAAGGAAAAACCTTTTGCGGAAATGTTCTTTCCTTCTCGCATCCGGCTTTTGCATAACCGACTATATAGCAGATGTCAGAGCCGGCAAATTGCAGCCCGTTCGCACAATTCGTGCCAGCCGTCCGGCACGCCGTGCAGCGGATAAAGCGTTCCGCCCGTTTCATAGATGAGAAGGTCGGCGCTCGCCCCATTCCCGCGTCCATTCGTCCAAGCTGGATCGTCCGGCTGAATCGTATTGAAGGGGCAGTGCGCGCCGAGGTGCCAATGGTGCCGGTGGCTCTCTTCCCAAAGCGTGCCGCGCCAAAAAGCCAATTTCTTTGTGCGGAAATCCCATCGGCGGCTTCCGTCAGTTGCGATACGCTTTCGGGGACACGCCCGTGAAACCGGTGAATTCGGTCGAAAAATGAAACGGCGAATGATAGCCCACCTGTTCGGCGATTTCCTTGACGGAGAGTTCGGTTT
The DNA here is from genome assembly GCA_934661755.1 of uncultured Lentisphaeria bacterium. GTDB lineage: Bacteria > Verrucomicrobiota > Lentisphaeria > Oligosphaerales > Oligosphaeraceae > CAKUJM01. Next base: position 1,441 of record CAKUJM010000023.1, read on the forward strand.
CGTGGCGCAGGAGGTATTGCGCGGTTTCCAGCCGGAGCCGCTTCAAATATGCCCCCGGCGTGGTGCGGAAATAACGTGAAAAATGGCGCAGCAGCGTCGATTTGCTCATCGCAAAATGACATGCCATCGTTTCCAAACTGAACGTATCGCGAAGCCGCTGCCCCAAATACTCCGACATCTTCGCCGCCTGCGGCGGAAACGCATCCACCGCCGTCTCCTCTGCAATCGTGAACAACAGCTCCACCGCCAGCAGCGACAGCTCAAATGCCGACTTCTTCTGCGTCAGCGCCCGCGCAATACGGTCATACACCCGCGCAATACGGTCAGGATCGCGCGGATGCAAAATGTTGGCGCTCTCCCAATGCAGCCCGCGCAACAGCAGCGGCAGCATCGGGCCATCCAGCTTGAACATCCTTTTTTCGGCGGTTTCGGACACGCACTCCATGCTGTGGCTGGTATGGCGGCGCACCAGAAAAAGATCCCCCGCCTCCGCCAGCCCGGTTTCTCCGTCCTGTTCGAAGCGAAACGTCCCCTGCGTCACGAATTCGAGCGAAAACACCCGGGAATCGCGGCGGCTTGACGCCGCGCGGCGCACCCATTTGGAAGAACCCCCGCCGCCGAAAAAAAGCCCCGACTGCAAATTGCGCGGCTCGGTTAGGAAAAAATGAAAAATCTTCGGGTATTCCCCGACCCGTATACGACTGCAATCTGGCTGCGGAACGCCCTTGATTTTCGTTGGAATTTCCATACGGGAAAACACCATCCTGCTAAAAATTTACGATATACATTCTTCTGCTACTATAACACCGCCTTGGCTGATGTCAAACCGGGAAACGCCTTTTTTTCGCTCGATTGTGCTTACCCACATGGTAATTGCAAAAGGAACCCCGCCTCGCCTCCCCCTTCCTCCGGAAAATTCAGCCCTATGTGAATTTGAAGATATTCCGTATGTTTTTGAAATTGCCTGCCATTGCATTCAGACGGCTTTTGCAATATAATATAAGCGCAACGGAAACCATCAATCCCAAATGGTAAAAAATAAGGAGTATCGTTATCATGAAATCGTCCCGTTCTCACTTCACACTTATCGAATTGCTTGTCGTGATCGCGATCATCGCCATCCTGGCAGGAATGCTGCTTCCGGCGCTGAATCAGGCGCGCGAAAAAGCGCGTGCCATCTCCTGCACCGGCAACCTGAAGCAGGTCGGGCTAGGCGTCATCATGTACGCCAACGACGCTTGCGACCAGCTGCCGCCGCTCGACACCAGCGGCAACGGCACCGAATCCGCACTGCTCGCCGATTACATCGCCAAAGTCAACAAAGGTTCCACGCTCAACTATCATGAGCCGATTGTCGGTTTTGCCATCCCGTGCAGCCCGTCGCGCAAAGGCCCGTATTTCTGCCCCTCCGCCAACCCCTGGGTCACCGGCGGCATCAAATACTACCCCTCCTACAAAGGCATCGTCCGCGACTACAACCAACCGCAAGTCGCCGTCACATGGGGCAGCAACGAAAATCAATTTTCCATCAATGGCAGCAGCTTCGTCATCGGCAACAAAATCACCAAAATCAAACCCTCCAACGGCATCATGTCCGAAATGGCCTACACCCGCATAAACGGTGACAATATCTACACCTCCTACCGGGCGATTTACAAAGGCACCTGGATTTGGAACTACGGCCTCAACACCTCCGGCAACCCCTTCTTCGCCAACCACAACGCCAACAAAAGCGGCAATATGCTCTTCGCCGACGGCTCCGTTCAGCTCATCAACAACATCGGCCCCGGCAGCTTTCAGGAAAAGAGCCTGATCCGCAAGTAACCTCTTCTCCCAAGGACACCTTGTACCGCTTATGAAATTCTTATCGACCATCATCACCGCCATGCTTTTGCTGGCGGCCGCGGGCGTGCTGGCGGCCGCGGGCGGCAACGCCGTCTTCAACCCCGGCTTCGAGCTTGGCTCCGATGGCTATGAACTCAACTGGGTCAGCAATCCGGTCAAAAATCCCCGGCTGATTTACCACAAGCTCCGCATCGAACGGGAAAATCCGGCGGAAGGCAAACAGTTCCTGCGCCTCGACAACCCCTTCGGCGAAGTCTTTGAGCTGCACAGCCGCGAATTCCCGCTGGAAGCCGGCAAGACCTATACGCTCTCGTTCGCCGCGCGCGGCAACGCCGATGGCATGACGATTCGGCCAACGGTTTACGGTATCATGTCCGACCGCCGGAGCCTCGGCTACGACAAAGAGTTCCAGCTCTCAAAAGAGTGGCGGGAATACCGCTTTTCATTCACCCCCGCGGGTTCCGGATATTATCATATCGCGCTGTTCCCCGGCAACCGGCACGCCGAAGCAATTCCCGCCGGGCATATCGATCTCGACGATCTTAAGCTCGACAACGGCATGCCCGCCCCGGAGCTCGAAGCCGCCGTCGCCTCCACCGCCGACCTTTATGAACAAGGACAAGGCAAAAGCGCCAAACTCACGCTCAAAGTCCGCAACAACAGCAACGCCCCCATCCGCCGGACGCTGAAAATCCGCGGTATCGAAGTCTACTTCAACCGCGTGCTTTGGGAAAAACCGTTCACGCTTGATCTCGCCCCCGGCGAAATACGCGCCATTCCTTTCGACGCCCCGCTGGATACCTGCGGCGGCGTTCGAGCAGAAATCGAAAATATGCCGGAGGCATTTGCGGGATATTACGCCGTCATCGGCCATTACGACGTGCGCCCCATCGACATCCGCCGCGACTTCTGCGTCAGCATCAACGGCGCTGCCAACCACGAGGAACGGCGTTCCTTTTATCCCGGTTTTTACGCCCGCGGCAAATCCGTGGACGACAATCTCGCCCAGCTCGCACGGCTCGGCGTCCGGCTGATCCGCGAACGCGACGGCGGCGCGGGCATGGCGCAATGGCGCTATCTGGAACCGAAAGAAGGCGTTTTCGACTTCCGCCATGCTGATTTCCTGCTGGCGCTTTACCGGAAACACCATCTCGAACCGCTGCCGATTTTCTCGGACGATTTCGCCGAAGGCACCGGGCTTGACCGCCCCGGCTGGCAGCACCGCGGGCATCTCCCGGACTGGCTGCTCGCCAAAAGCACCCGGGTCCAAAACGACCCGCCGAACACCATGCGCTCCGTTCGCGGCCATATCATGCTGCCGCCCCACGACCTCTACCGGCGTTACATCCGCGCCTTCGCCGAACGCTATCGCGGCAAAGTGCAGGCGGTGGAGCTGATGAATGAGCCCAATTTGTACATCACGCCTGAGGTTTATATGGATTATCTGCGCATCGCCTCGCCGGAACTGCGCGCCGCCGATCCCGCCATGCAGCTCGTCGGCCTCTGCCCGACCGGCGACAAAGAAAGCGAAACGGCGATGCCGTGGACTCAGAGCTGTATCAAAGATGGTGCGCTGGATCTCGTGGACGCGGTCAGCTTCCATCCCTACAATTCCCGCGAATTGAGTTCGTCGCTGCCCGCGGACGCCTATATGGAAGCCTTGAAGCGAATTCTCGTTTCCAAGCCGCTGCCGATTTGGAACACCGAGCTTTACTACTGCTACGACGTGGAAGGAAACGACAAACGCGATCCGCAGAGTTGTTCCGCCGATCAGGTGTCGCGCCGCTTCCTGACCGATCTCGGCGAAGGCGCCGCGCAGTCGATCAGCATGCACAGCTTCGGCATCGGGTTGTGGTACAGCAAACTGACGCCAAACCTCAACAACGCGGAAGGCTCCATGGGGCTGCACCCGTCGCCCGCGATGGTCGCCTACAACGCGCTCGCCCGCTATTTCGAGGGCGCAAAACCGGCATCCAAACACCGGCTTCCCCGGCAAATCGTCTGTTACGGATTCCGCGACCGCACGGGAAAACCGCTCGCGGCGGTTTGGAACTACGGAGAAGCGAAAGGCGTCATGCTGGATTTCGGCGGCATGGAAGTCCGCGATCTCTTCGGCAACAGACAAAATACCGCACAACCGCTTGAAATCACCCGCGCCCCCTACTTCCTCTTTCCGGGACGGCTTTCGGAGTCAGAATTTACCGTACAACTGGGCAAGCTCCAACCGATTGTGCCGATGCCGGTCACGGTCAGCGACGCGGTACGGCTCTACAACGGCGCCGTGCGGATCGGGCTGCACAACGACAGCGACGCGCCGGTTTCGGCGGTCATCGGCTTCCGCGGCGAAGGCTGGGCGACGGCACGCCCGGAACGGATTGAGCTGAAACCCGGCGAATACCGCACCCTCACGCTCCCCGTCCGCGAAACCGGCGACAAACAGCAAGCACCCGAAGTGATGTTCAACCTCAACCGCCGCATGTTCCGCCATCCGGTCAAACTCTATCGCAACCATGTCCGGCATGCCGGAGAGGAGATTTCGCTCCGCAGCGCGGACGGCGTTCTGCGCGGCAGCGCCGTCATCCGCCGCGAAGGGGATAAGCTGGTCATGACGTTCCGTGTCACGGACAAAACGGACGCGGGCGCCAAAGGAGCGCGTTACTTTTGGGAAAGCGACTCGATTGAACTTTTCCTGGACCGCAATCCAGGCGAATTCTTCGGCGGCGGGCAGAAAAACCACCCGGAACGGTATCAGCCGGAAACGTTCCGGCTTTTCCTGATGCCGCGCGAGACGCAGGGCGAACAGCTTTTCATTTCCGGCACCGCGCTCCGGCGCGAAGACGCGGCGATTTCGACGACCGCCGACGCCGACGGCTACACCATCCGCGTCGAACTGCCCGCAGGTAACATGCGTGAGCTGGGGCTGGACATCAAAATCAACGACGCCATTTCACCGGCAACCAAAACCGCCCGTTCCGCAAGCTTCAGCCAATCACCGATCCCGCATCTGGATCGTTTCGAATTCAACATCATCGATTTCAACCGAAAGTAAATCATCTTATGAAACATAACATGAAACAATTTCTATTCGGAATGGCGTTGGCGGCGTCCGCCGCGCTTTTCGCAGGGGACGGGCTTCAAATCCGCACCACCGGCGGCTGGGCAAAAGAGCCGGACGGTTTTTCGCTCGACTACGGAACCGCCAAAAAAGGCGCGGTTTACCTGACCCGGAACGTCACGCCGCATACGATTTACCGCATCGCATGGCGCGCGGAGCGCGCGACACCGGAAACACCCGCGCCGACGCTCTTTGTGGAAACCAGCCGCAAACATTATGTCCAATTTGACGGTGCGAACCGCGTCCATTACTGGAACTCCGGCGACGAAACAACGCTGAAGCTCCGATTCGACATCGACCGCGGCAAACCGGGCAAAATCCACCTGCGCGACATCCGCGTCACGGAAGTCGCTCCGGCGGAACTGAACCGGAATTTGATTGAGAACGGCGACTGGGAACAGGGCGAATTGGGGGATTTCTGGCAATCGCGCGACGCGGGGATCATCCCCGGCAGCGCCGTACTGGCGAATTCGCCTGATTTCTTCAGCGGCAGCCGGAGCCTCTGCCTGAAGCCCTCGGCGCAAAAGCCCGACTACACCATCCGCTCCGCCTACATGCCGGTCATTCCCGGCGACACCTTCGTTCTGACATTCTGGGGCAAAAGCGACGTTGACACAACGCTCGGCGGCTCCATCGACTGCGCCTCCCCGGCCAACATCCACAAAGGCAAACACCCCCACAAAATCGCCACCTTCAAGCTGACGCCCGACTGGAACGAATACCGGCTCGAATATACCGTTCCGCGCGATCTTGCGGCCTATCCCGCGCTGGCGGACGGCGTTGCACGGATTTGGTTTTCGCGCGGCGCCAAGGGTACGATTTATCTCGACAATCTGGAATTTCGCAGAACCGCACCGGCGACGGCGCAATAATAAAGGACCATTTCTCTCGTGTCGCACGATATTGAACGAACCACCCCGGAAGCCGTCGGCGTACCGTCGGCGGCATTGATCCGGCTGATCGGCAAACTGAAACAATTTGATTCGCTGAACAGCATCATGATTCTTCGGCACGGCAAGTGCTGCGCCGAAGGATGGTGGGCGCCGTATGCACCGAAAATCCAACATACCCTCTTCTCGCTGAGCAAAAGTTTCACCGCCCTCGCCGTCGGGCTTGCCCAACAGGAGGGGCGGCTCTCCATCCATGACCGGCTGGCGGCGTATTTCCCGGAATACGACAGCGCAATCCGCGACGCCCGGATGCGCGACATCACGCTGCGCCAGCTGCTGACCATGGCGAGCGGCCATGCTTCCTGCGCCTGTCCGCAAATGTTCGCAGACCCGGACGGGGATTGGGCGCGGGGATTTTTCTCCTCTCAGCTGGCGAATGAACCCGGTTCGGGCTTCATTTACAACTCCGCCGCGACCTACATGCTCTCGGCAACAGTCCGCAAAGTCACCGGGCAGAATGTGCGGGAATATCTGCTGCCGCGCCTGTTTGAACCGCTGGCGATCGAGCCGGGCATGTGGGAAAACTGCCCGCGCGGAATCAACGTCGGCGGCTGGGGGCTTTATCTCACGACCGAGGACATCGCCAAATTCGCCCAACTTCTGCTCCAAAACGGTTCTTGGAATGGCAGACAGCTGATTCCTGCCGATTATCTGCGCGACGCCGTTTCTCCGAAGATCGACACCGCCCGCGGTTCCGACACGGACTGGCGGCAGGGGTACGGCTATCAATTTTGGATGAGCCGTCACGGTTTTCGCGCGGACGGCGCGTCCGGGCAACTGGCGCTGGTGATCCCGGAAGCGGATATGGCAATCGCCATCACCTCCGGCATGGACCGGGTACCGGAACTGCTGGAGGCGGTCTGGGAACTCCTGCCGTCGCTTTCGGACACGGCGCTGCCGGAACAGCCCGGCGAACCGAGACGGCTGGCGGAACTGCTTGCCACGCTGGAAATCCCCGTCGCGCCGAACGCTCGCCGGGAATGGCAGGCGCAAAAATGGGCATGGGAATTTGAAGACAATCCGGCAGGCATCACCGGCGCGGTGCTGGAAATCGGCGCGGACTCCTGTCTTTTGGCAATCCGGGGACGGCACGGCGAAGAAACGCTCCGCGCCGGGTTCGGCTTCCGCAGCAACGACAATATCCTCCAACTCAACGATCACCTGCCGCGCCGGGTTTCCGCCAGTGCGGGGTGGACGGAAGGCGGCGCATTGGCGCTGCATCTTTGCTGTTACGAAACGGCATTCCGGGAGGTGTTCCTGATTGATCCGGCGTCCGCCGACCGGCCGCTGACGGGGACCGCCCGCTTCTGCACGTTCCGCCAACCGTTTCTACCGCCGCTGACCGTCCGCACCCCCAAAGGAAAAATCTGATATGCCGCCGATTCACCTGATAAGCACCTTTCATTACGACTACATTTATTTGAAGGGGTCGCGGGAATACTTTGAAACGTCGTTCCGGATTTTGGATCGCGCGCTGGCAATGCTGGAGCGCAATCCCGAATGGAACTTCACCGTCGAGCAGGTAATCCTGCTCGAAGCCTATGTCGAAAAACACCCGGAACAACTGCCGTCGCTGCGCCGTTTCGCCGCCGAAGGCAGGCTCTGTTTCGCCCCCGGAATGTATGTGATGCCGGATATGAACCTGATCGACGGCGAATCGCTTTTCCTTCAGGCGAAATACGGCAAAGCATGGCTGCGCGACCGGCTCGGCGTCGAACCCGAATCCTGCTGGATCGCGGATTGCTGGGGGCATCACGCCCAACTGCCGCAAATCCTCGCACAGTCCGGCTACAAAGGGTATTTCTTCTGGCGCTGCATGCGGCGCGACGTCGCCCGCAACGATTTCATCTGGGTGGGGCTGGACGGCACGCCGCTCTCCGCGCACTGGCTTGCCAAAGGGTACGCGGGATTGTGTTTCCCCGAACGCCCCGGCGCGGAGCGCACCCATGCCGAAGAGCTGGCGTTTACGGAAAGCTCCGTGGCGGAAGTCCGCCGCCTTGTCGCGGATTTGAACGCCTACGGCAATGACGCACCGTTCCTGATCTGCAACGGCGGGGATTTCCGTGTTCCGCAGGAGAGCGCGTGCGAAATCGTCGACGGGCTTAACCGTACCGGGGAACTTCCGCCAATTCATTTCTCCACGCCGGACGCGTTTCTCCGCGCCTGCGATCCGGAACGGCTTCCGCGCGTCGGCGGCGAATTCAACGTTGCGTTCCAAGGCACCTGCTCCGCCAACATCCGCATCAAACAGCTGCTGTATAAAAACCGCGAACGGCTGCTCGCGCAGGAATCGCTGGCGGCGCTCGGCAAACATGCGGACGTTCCCGAACAGCAGTGGAAACGGTTGCTGGCGCATCAGTTCCACGACACCATCTGCGGCACCGTCTGCGATGACGGGCTGCATGAAATCATCTCCGATCTGGAAGCGCTGCGCACCGAACTCACCGTGCCGGGCGCACCCGCCGCGTGGTTCAATCCGACGCTCCATCCCCGGCGCGAAATCGTACCGGGCGCGGACGGCCGACGCCATTGGGTCGAATTCGCTCCGCTCTCATGCCGCACGCCGGAGGCATATCCGGCGCTCCCCGAATTGGAACCGGTTTCGGGGGCGGGGGAATTTCGCAACGATTTTTTCCACTGCCGTTACGACGGCGGCGGGCGGCTGGTTTCGCTGAAGACGCCGCGCGGGCGGGAGTTGATCGATCCGGCGAATCCGGCATGGTTCGGGCTGCCGGTCATGCAGATCGACAACGGCGACAACTGGATGCTTTACGATGCCCCGCTCGACGGCGGGTGCGACGCCGCGGCGTTCGCCTCCAATTTGCCCGATCCGCTGTTCCGCGAACCGGCGGCGTCCGGGCTGATTAACCGCAATCCTTTTTTCGCCCGGATTCACCGGACGCGGATCAACACTTCGGAGGCGATTTGCGAAATCGTCCAGCAGGGCAATGTCAGTTTCTGGCGGATGGACATCGCATTCACGCTCACCGTCACGCTGTCGGCGGATTCGCCGCTGATCCGGTTCCGGCTCGAAATCCTTCCGGCGGGCAAACATTACCGGCTTCGCGCCGCATTCCCGACGACACTGAAGCAGGGCGCGGTCCGGCACGGCATTCCATTCGGGATTGCGGAACGCGGCAACACCGAATACCCCGCCGAAGGGTTTTGTCATCTCGGCGCGGCGGACTGCGGGCTTTTTCTGCTCAACCGGGGCATTCCCGGCAACAACATCGATGAAAACGGCGTCATGATGCTTTCGCTCTTCCGCGCGGCGGCGATGGAGTACAAGTGCGACAGCGACGGTTCCTTCCAAGAGGGCGTGCCGCACACGTTTGAATACGCCGTACTGCCGCATGACGGAGCGGCTGCGCTGCCCGGCGAAGCAGTGGAAGGCTATCTGCGCCCGCCGCAGCCGATGGCGGCGGAGCCGTTCGCCGACCAGGAATGGGGGGCGCTGCCCGCCAATGTCCGGCTTTCGGCGCTGCGGAAGAATCCCGCCGGCATATTTATGCGGATTTACGAATGCTGCGGCGCGGAAACGGCGTTGACGCTCGTGCTGCCGAAGTTCGTCCGCGCCGTCCGTGACGCCGACGGGTTGGAGCGCCCGCTCGCAACCGTGCGGGCTGCCGCGGATCACCGTTTGACGCTAACCCTGCGGCCGTTTGAGATCCGCAATCTCATACTGGAAAAGTAAAGGAAACTGCAAAAGATGGAATATTCATTGAATGGCGTTTGGCAGCTGCGTTTCAACGACCCGGCGAAAGGCGAAACCGAAATCCCCGCGCAAGTGCCGGGAAACGTCATCGGCGACCTGCAACGCGCCGGTATGCTGCCCGACCCTTACATCGGGGCGAATTCGCTGCTGACGCGGCCCTATGAATTCATCGACTGGACCTACGCCACCACCTTCCCGACGCCGGAATTCGGCGAAGGCGAACGCGTGGAACTGTGCTTCGACGGAGTGGACACCGCATTTACATTCTACATCAACGGCGAAAAAGCCGGTTCCGGGCGCAACATGTATATCGAGCATCGGTTCGACATCACGCCGCTGCTCCGCAAAGACGGCGAAGCGAATCACCTTCGGGTCAAAATCGCCTCAAGCGTCAACCTCACCCGGAATCTTTCCCGGCCTGCGGCATTTGACTGCCAGCCGGACAATTACGACGGCTGGCAGCTGCGCCGCGCAACCCATACCTACGGCTGGGACATTGCACCGCGTCTGGTCGGCGCGGGGATTTGGCGTGCCGTTTCGCTCCGGATTTTGAAACCGATCCGGTGGCGCGACAGCTATCTTTATACGCAATGGATTCAGGACAACCGCGCGGGCATGGTTCTGCATTGGGAATTCGATACGGACACAACGACGCTCGACGGCTATTCGGCGGAGCTGGAAATGGCTTGCGGCGAATCGCATTACCGGGAGAGTTTCCCGCTGCGCTTCACGTCGGGGCGGCGCTATCTGCAACTGCGGCAACCGCTTCTTTGGTGGCCGCACGGCGCGGGGGAGCCGAATCTTTACCAAACGACGCTCCGGTTGCTTCGCAACGGCGAAGTCTGTGACGAACGTTCCTGGCGGACGGGCGTCCGCGACATCCGGCTGGAACGGAGCGAAACCAATTTCAACGGCGAGGGGAAATTCCGTTTCGTCGTCAACAACCGCCCGATTTTCATTCTCGGCTCGAATTGGGTTCCGGCGAATGCGCTGCACGGCGAACACGCGGAGTTAATCCGCCGCAACCTCGGATTCTTCAGCGAAATCGGCTGCAACATGGTGCGCTGCTGGGGCGGCGGGGTTTATGAAGATCACGAATTTTTCGACCTGTGCGATGAGCGCGGACTCTTGGTTTGGCAGGACTTCATGCTGGCGTGTACGATGCCGCCGCAGGACGCGGAGTCGCTTTGGGATTTTGCGGAAGAGGCGGAGTCGGTGATTTGCAAACTGCGTCAGCATGCGTCGCTGGCGGTATGGTGTGGCGACAACGAGTGCGACCAGCGCTTTTTCGCGGTGGGCGAGCGGCGGAATCCCTCCATGAACCGGACAAGCCGTGAAGTGTTTGCCAACGCCGTATTTGCGCACGATCCGGGACGGGACTATTTGACCAGTTCCCCCTATTTCTGCGATGAAGTCAAGGAAAAAAACGCGCGTTACGCCTCGCCGGAACAGCATTTGTGGGGATCGCGCGACAACTGGAAAAATCCGTTTTACCTCAACAGCAGTGCGATTTTCGCCAGTGAGATCGGTTATCCCGGCGTACCGTCGGCGGAGAGCATCCGCCGGTTCATTCCCGTCGCCTCGCTGGACAGCCGCACGCGGGAAAACCCCGACTGGCTCTGCCACTCGACCCAGCCTTTCGGCGACAGCAGCGGCTGTTATGCCTACCGCGTCGGGTTGCTGCACGATTTGGTCAAGGACTTCTGGGGCAAAGACCCGGAACCATTGGAATCATTCGTCGAAGCATCGCAGATCGTTCAGGCGGAAGCAATGAAATACTTCATCGAAAACTTCCGTATGCGCAAAGGGGCAAAAACCGGCATCATCTGGTGGAATATGGTGGATTGCTGGCCGCAGTTCTCGGAGGCGGCGGTGGATTATTACGGCTGCCGGAAGCTGGCGTTCCACTATATCCGCAACGTGCAGCAGCCGGTGCTGATGATGTTCAGCGAACCGGAGGCATGGCAAATTCGCCTTCACGGGATCAACGACCTGAACCATCCGTGCCAGGTGCGTTACCGCGTCACGGATGTGGAAACCGGCACCGAGGCGCTGGCAGGAGAAGCGCTTCTGGAAGCGGGGGAATCCAAGCCCGTTGACGCCATGAAAATCTCTCAGGGCGAACAACATATCTGGCGGATTACCTATGAATACGACGGCCACGCCGCGATCAATCACTATTGGCAGGGCAACCCGCCCGCATCACCGGAACTTTACCGGAAATGGCTGGCGGAATTTCGCTGAAAAGGAATCGGAACCCGGCAAAAACTTATGCGTGCCAGCAGTTTTTGCCGAAGGTTTCTGGAAGTCTGGAGGCGGCGCAGACACCACCCGCCGCCAGCAGCGCCAGCAGCGCGAAAATCGTCGTCCATGTTTCTTTAGAATCGAAAAATTCTCTTGACCTCAACACGGTTCGAAACAACGTAAAAATGGTTCGGTTTTGAGAATTTCGAAAAATTCTCAAAATCGGAAGCGGGGAAAAACAGAGAATGGATTTGAGGCGGACGAAACGTCATGGAGTTCGAGACTTCGACAAAGCGTCGTTGCCGTTCCAGCCGTTCGGCCTTGGGCATCGCGGTATGTTGTACGATTTCCGCTGGTTGATGCCGTTCCGGCTGTCCGTCCTTGAGCATCCCGGTAAGTCTGCCGGTCGGCGGCAAACAATGCAAAGGAAAGAATTGAAATACCCAACACAATAAGCTCTTTCATGGTATCACCTCGTTTTCACACTTGATGGACATAATATCATCCATGCGGATTGACTCTCCGCTGGACATCGTAATGACCCGTTCCGTAAGATTAATCTTTTTTATCGAACCGATATATTCATTTTCCACAAGACCTTCAATGGTGTTTCGGACGAAGGAAATGAAAAAATTGTTGCAATACGCATCCTCCATTGTATCTTTGCGGAAGAGAGATTTCAGTGAAGGGAAGTCCGCCTGAAAATCGCATGATTCCATTCCCATCACGGAAACAATCACTTTGCCCCGCACAAAGTTTTTGACATCCTTTTGGGCCGGGATATTGTCGTGTTCGTCGACAAAAATGCAATCCGGATCGCCATCCCATCGCGGGCATTTCCGCTTGACGAGTTTCAGCAGTTCCGGATGTATGACAGCCGGCGGTTCGGCATCCTCATATTGAGGCGGCGGTTCTCCATGGGAGTTCAGGATGCGCGGATACTCCCCGGTTTTCTCAACGGGGACGATTTCCAGCAATTCAATATCGTGTTGCCACTCGTCGCCGAAATCGAACAGATAACCGAATCCGTCTCCAACTTCAAACGAGATCTCTTCCAGTTTGGTTTCAGACGCATCCAACTCGTCGTCATCCAGTTCGCAATCCGGCGAGGATACCCGTGTCCCGCCGATATCGAAACAGTAAAGATGTTCTTCCTCCCGGTTGAACGCTTCGAAAATAATCTCATGCAGGTCTTCAAAGGTCTGATCGGCGCGAATCAGAATGTCACTGTAAATTTCGTTGTCGTCAGACAGCGCGACGCGGAATACATAGGCTTTTTTCAGCGTTTTTGCTTTCGCGGTTTTTTGCGAAGCGGTTAGTCCCGCAGCAGCTTTGGTTGTCGACGATCTTTTTCGATTGTTTGTAGATTTCATAAATAACTCCGTGTCCGATGTGAGTGTTACTTGAGCTTCAAACCATCCTTGAACGCATCACCGGCTTTGCCGCCAAGTTCCAGATAGGTGTGGTTCACGGGATCGAAGGTGATCGGCCGCAATTTCGCGGGATCGATTTTTCCTTCGGTCAGAATGTGCTCGTCGGCGCTCACATTGATAATTTCTCCCACGGTGCATCCGGTCTTTTCGTCAAAACTGATGAGTCTGCATTCCAATGTCATCGGAAGTTCGGCAATGACAGGCGCATCGACAAAATCGGATTTCACTGTGTGGAATTCGGCCTTTTCAAGTTTATCCGGAACATCGTTGCCGGAAACGATTCCGACGTAATCGCAGGGAACAACATGGGCGGCGTCCGCCATGCTGACCGTGAAACATTTCCGTTTCAGAATGTTTTTTGCGGTTTTGTGGTCCGGCGCAATACAGATTCCGATCTGATTGGTGTCATGTATTCCACCCCACGCGGCATTCATTGCGTTCGGCGTGCCGTCCTCGTTGTAGGTGGCGATGATGAATACCGGCATGGGATAAAGGATGGTTTGTGCTCCGAAGTTCTTTCTCATAAGTTATTCCTCCAAGGATGATTGTTTGTCGGTTTGAACGATGTTGATTTTGGAGCAAACTTCCCCGCATCCAGATTTCAGACACGATTGTTTGCACAGCGCGACGATCAGCGCATGATACTCTCCGTAGAGCGAAACGTCAATCGGCAGCGCGTCCATAAAAATCTTTTGCAACTGACCGTAAGGCATGGTTCCATTGAGGTTTAAATGGCGTTCCGCCACTCGCCGGGTATAGGCATCAATGACAAAGAGCGGTTTTTGAAAGGCATAAAGCAGAATAGAATCCGCCGTTTCGTTGCCGACTCCCTTGACGGTGAGCAAGCGTTTCCGCAAAGCCCACACGTCATTCGATTGCAGGAAATCATTCTCGTTTTCAATGAAGAATTGCGCTGCGGATTTCAGATAAACGGATTTCTGTTTGAAGAATCCGGCGGGACGAATCAATTCCCGCAAAGTGTCATCCGGAATTTTCAGAATCGCTTCCGGTGATACAATCCCAGAGTTTTCCAGATTGGCAAGAGCCTTTTCCACATTCGTCCATGCACAGTTCTGCGTCAAAATCGCTCCCGTGACGATCTCCCAGCGGCTACCGCTTTTGCACGGCCACCAGTGCTGTTCGCCGTATATTGCAAAGAGCCTGTCGTAAAGTGCGCGAATGGGATTGGTCGGCGGCAGGGAGTTTTTCAATACCGGAGTCGGCAATGCAGGAAATGTGTCGCCAATCTGAACTTTCAGAGAGGACTTGCCATTGCTCATGGAAACGGCTATTGCGCGAATCGCGGTATGATAACCGGGGAATTCTGCGTACTTCTTTTTGACGAGGGTATGAATCTCATTTCGAACCATAGTCCGCTGTTCCTCGTCAAGGTTAGAATTGGTTAAATCCGAAAGGCATCTCGCTATCGAAAAACCCGCTAAAGTCCTACCATATTTATCTCGGCTTTAAGGAGCATTATGAGTATGCAAGGATCAGTGCAAAGGATGCGCAAAGCTGCTGTCTATCAAAAGCGGTTAGCTTTGGACTTGGTGCGTATGGAAATTTACAATATGAATCAGAGAGCATTTATCGCGAGCAATTGGACGAAATACGGAATTGGATAAAAGCGAACAAGCACGAAATAAACATGTGCAACGACATCAGGTTGGTCAGAAAAATGCTGGCATTAATGCTTGTCTACGCAGAGCCAGTATTCAAATTGTTGAATTCAACATATCGAAAATTCCGCGATCGAAATGTGGGCGGGACAACACACAACGTCAAATCCGCAGGCGAATGAACAGACAATGAGCAATGGCGTGCAGAGGAGCGTATACATATATGCGGGATAGGCAGGTCACATTCGGCGCACTTATTTCATATCTGGCGATTGCGTTCAACATAATTTCCGGCCTGATATACACGCCGTGGATGATTCGTTCCATCGGTAGCGACCAGTACGCGCTATATACATTGGCACTTTCGGTCATCAACATTTTTTTGATGGATTTTGGAATTGGGTCAGCCGTGACAAAATTCCTGTCCAACTACTATGCCAGAGGGGAATACGATGAAGCAAATCAATTCATGGGCGTAGTGTACAAGGCTTTTTTTATGATATCCCTCGTTATTGCCGCATGTCTTTTTGCCTTCTACTTCTTCATTGACGGACTTTACGCGAAGCTGTCCCCGGGGGAACTGGTCGTTTTCCGTCAGCTGTTCATCATAGTCGCCACATACAGTGTCCTTTCGTTCCCATTTACTTCATTTAATGGAGTGCTTATGGCGAATGAAAGGTTCATTGAGGTAAAACTATGCAGTTTGGGGCAGAAGATATTCAATGTTGTCGCGATCATCATTCTGCTATTAAGCGGCATGGGCGTCTTTGCGCTTGTGCTGACATACGCCTTGAGCAACGTCGTGTTTCTGCTTGCAAAATATATCATCATAAAGAGGAAAACCGCGCAAAGGGTGGTCTGGGGGTCAGATCATGACAATACGCTTGTCAAAAAACTGTTTGGCTTTTCAATATGGGTGACGATCATGAGCGTGGCCCAGCGTTGCATTTTCAATATCATGCCATCGGTAATTGCCGCTGTAATCGGCTCGAATGCCGTCACCGTATTCAGTCTTGCCGCGACCCTGGAGGGGTATATATACATATTTGCCGACGCCATAAACGGAATGTTCCTGCCGAAAGTTTCCCGGATTCTTGTTCAGGAGAACACCCAGGAAAGATTGTCGGGGCTGATGACAATGGTCGGAAGGTTTCACGTATGCCCCCTCGGACTGATTTTCATAGGTTTCCTTTGCTTCGGCAAACAGTTCGTCGCGCTTTGGATGGGCGATGGCTATGGTGACATTTACAGTTGTGCGCTGCTGCTGATATTCCCCAGCTTGATTAGCGTTCCGCAGCAGGTTGCGAATACCGCACTTTTAGCAAAGGATATCGTGAGGGAACAGGCTGCCATTTATGTTGGGATGGGGCTGAGCAACCTGGTTTTATCCGTTATTCTGCTGAAGAAAATAGGCATAGTGGGCGGTGCCGTCTCAATTTGCATCGCCTACCTGCTCAAGACTGGAGCCATGAACTTCCTGTATAGGAAGATGCTTTCCATCAACCTGAAAAAATATTTCGCCGACGTGTATTTGAGGTGGTCAGTTGTTGCAGTCGGATCAATTCTCTGCGGCATGGTCATTAACAAGATTCGATTTGCGGAAGGATGGCTGGGGCTCTGCATCAACATCATCATTATGACAACAGTCTACGGGGCATTGCTTTTTCTGTTTTCCGCAATGGGACACCCCAAGATATTTTTGCGGCGTGACAAGCCCATAAAGCCTTGATTGGCGTTCGTTCATGCCAGGGATGTATTTCCCCTGCATCCGTGAAGTTGGCTCCTTTGCGCCAGGATGAGGTAATTCGAGGAAGCGTGCGGAAGCTCGTGACCGAAAAAAACATGGAATCATGGTGCAAAAGGTCCCAGCTTCATGAAGGCAGGAAGACACAATTCCGTAGAAACAGTTCAGAATCCATTTTACTGGAACGTGCTTGGATCAATACCAAAAAACGCACACAACCATGCATAGCATAACTGATTCATTCAAAGACAAGACATTGGTCATCACGGGTGGCACCGGTTCATTCGGTTCAACCGTGCTGAAGCATTTTCTGACCACCGAGATCGGCGAGATCCGCATCATTTCCCGCGATGAGAAGAAGCAGGACTGGATGAGGCACATGCTCCAGGCGCGGCATCCGGATCACGCCGGGAAGGTCAGGTTTTATGTAGGGGACGTCCGGAATATCAGTTCCGTCCGCGATGCCATGTATGGCTCCGACTATGTCTTCCATGCGGCGGCGTTGAAGGAGGTTCCCTCCTGCGAGTTTTTTCCGATGGAGGCGGTGCGCACGAACATCATCGGCACAGACAATGTCATCACGGCGGCGGTGGAGAACAAGGTGTCGCGGGTGGTGTTTTTGAGCACCGACAAGGCCGCCTATCCGAGATCAACACCATGGGCATGACCAAGGCGGTCGGGGAGAAGGTGGTGCAGGCGCGGGCGCAGAAGGCCTTTGAGCGCAGCGGCACGGTGCTGGCGTGCACCCGCTATGGCAATGTGATGTGCAGCCGCGGCTCGGTCATCCCGTTGTTCATCGACCAGATCAAGCGGAAGGCGCCGATCACCATCACTGATCCGGAGATGACCCGTTTCCTGATGAACCTGGATGAAGCGGTTGATCTGGTGGCATTTGCGTTTGAGCATGCCGACCCGGGCGACCTTTTTGTCCAGAAGGCGGACGCCAGCACGATTGGCGACCTTGCCAAGGGGGTCATGAAGGTTTTCGGGGAGACCGAATGCAGGGTCATCGGCTCCCGTCATGGCGAGAAGCTCTATGAGACCCTGGTGACCAGGGAGGAGATGCCGCGTTCGACGGACATGGGGCGCTATTATCGCATCATGCCGGACGCCCGCGGCCTCAACTACGACAAATTCTATGTAAAGGGCTCCGTGGCCACGGGGGGCAGCGAGGCGTACACCAGCCACAACACGAACCGCCTGGATGTCGACGGCGTGATCAAGAAGATCATGGGCACGGACTATGTGCGGGAGGAGCTGGAGGGAAGGCCGCATGCGGTTGAGGCATAAGCCGTGGTCCGTGGTTCACGCCGCCAGGTGAGCGATGGCGTCGGACTCGCCCTGCGGCCATGGCCCAGTTTCTTTTTCGACCAGAAGCGGGAGGAATGCATATGAGCGCAACATGGAAGAACAACGGCAGGATAAAGCTGATGATCATCCTCGGCACCCACCCGTCCGGAGATCATCAGGCTTGCCGCGGTGATAAGGAAATGCCGCAAGTACTTTGACACGATTCTGGTTCATACGGGTCAGAATTACGACTACAGCCTCAATGGCGTCTTTTTCAAGGACCTCGGCCTGGAGGCTCCGGAGCTGTACTTGAATGCGGTCGGCGCCGACCTTGGCGAAACGATGGGGAACATCATCAGTTCCTCCTACAAGGCCATGGCCGTTCTGATGCCGGACGCCGTTCTGGTGCTAGGCGATACCAACAGCTGCCTGTCTGTAATTGGCGCAAAGCGTCTGCACATTCCGATCTTCCACATGGAGGCGGGCAACCGCTGCAAGGACGAGTGTCTGCCGGAGGAGACGAACCGGAGGATCGTGGACATCATCTCGGATGTGAATCTGGCGTATTCCGAGCATGCCCGCCGCTATCTAGCCGGCTGCGGCCTTCCCGAGGAAAGGACATACGTCACCGGCAGTCCGATGGCGGAGGTGCTCAGTGACAACCTGGAGCAGATCCTGCGCAGCGACATCCACAGCCGCCTGGGCCTGGAGAAGGGCAAGTACATTCTGCTTTCCGCGCACCGCGAGGAGAATATCGACACGGAGAAGAACTTCATCAGCCTGTTCACCGCAATCAACCGGATGGCGGAGAAATACGGCATGCCGATATTGTATTCCTGCCATCCGAGAAGCCGGAAGCGGCTGGAGAGCAGCGGCTTCCAGCTCGACCACCGCGTAATCCAGCACGAGCCGCTGGGGTTCCACGATTACAACTGCCTGCAAATAAACGCATTTTGCGTAGTCAGCGACAGTGGCACCCTGCCGGAGGAAAGTTCGTTCTTCACCTCCATCGGCCATCCGGTCGCTGCCGTATGCATCCGCACCTCCACCGAACGTCCGGAGGCGCTCGACAAGGGCTGCTTCATACTGTCCGGCATCGATGCCAAAGGCCTTCTCCAGGCAGTCGACACGGCGGTGGCAATGCTCAATGGCGAGAAGGACGGCGGTGCAATCCCCGTGCCCGACTACACTGACCTCAACGTTTCCGACAAGGTCGTGAAGATCATCCAGTCCTATGTCGGCGTCGTCAACAAGGTTGTCTGGAGGAAGGATATATGAAGATACTGGCGACTGGTGCCAGGGGCATGGTCGGAACCGCCCTTTGCAACAATCTCAAGGCCATCCGGGATGGCAGGAACCGGACCAGGCCCGCCTTGCAGATTGAGGAGATCTACGAATACGACCTCGGCGACGAGGGCAAGCTGGACGAGTACTGCCGGAAGGCGGATTTCGTCTTCAATCTGGCGGGTGTGAACCGTCCGGATGATCCCCGGGATTTCATGAAAGGGAATTTCGGCTTTGCCGCCGAGCTGCTGGACTGCCTCAGGAAACACGGCAACAAGGCCTCCATCATGCTGTCATCCTCCATCCAGGCCACGCTTGCCGGGCGTTATGACGGCGATTATGGCCGAAGCAAAAAGGCAGGCGAGGAGCTGTTTTTCGACTATGCCCGGGAAACCGGGGCGAAGGTGGCGGTTTATCGCTTTCCGAACCTGATGGGGCACAGCCGCCCCAAATACAATTCCGCGGTGTCCACCTTCTGCTGGGCGGTGGCCAATGACGAGCCGTTCACGGTCAATGACCGCGGCACCGAGCTGGAGTTGCTGTACATTGATGATTTGGTGGAAGGGATGTTCGACCTGCTGGAAGGCAAGGAACGGCGTTGCGAGTTCAACGGCGTGGATGCGGTGCCGTGCGCCAATGGCCGTTATTGCTGTGTTCCCGGCTCCCACAAGGTCACTTTGGGCCAGATCGTGGACCTGCTGCAGGAGTTCAAGGCCCAGCCGCGCACCCTGCTCATGCCGAAGATGCCGGAGGGCAGCTTTGCCAAGAAGCTGTTCAGCCTGTATCTGACCTATCTCCCGCGGGAGAAATTCAGGCATGCGCTGAAAATGAATGCGGACAATCGCGGAAGCTTCACGGAGCTGATCCACACTGCGGACTGCGGGCAGGTAAGCGTCAATGTCAGCAAGCCCGGCGTCACCAAGGGGCAGCACTGGCACAACAGCAAATGGGAGCAGTTCATTGTGGTCCACGGGCACGCCCTGATCCAGGAGCGCAACATCAACACCGGCGAGACGGTGGAATTTGAGGTCAGCGGCGACCGGATCGAGTCCATCTACATGATCCCTGGATGGACCCATAATATCATCAACTTAAGCGACACCGAGGATCTGGTGACGGTGATGACCTGCAACGAGGTGTTTGTCCCGGAGAGGCCAGACACCTTTGCCGAGCCGGTATGAGGCGCAGGCCATAACAATATCCGGAAATCCGCCAAGTTTTTTCCCGCGGACATTCCTCAATCAGCAAATGCGACCGTGCGTGATGACTGCGTGCGGTCGCATTTTTGCGTCAAAATGCTCCGGAACGGCACGAAAAACGCCATGGTATTTCTGTCACGCACCGTCCGGGCCGTCCGGGTGCAATCACAATGGCAGGTGTTGCAGGCAGGTGCCGTCGTAATAGCCGAATGACGGCGCATGTCCCCCCTTTGGCAGGGATATGGATCCGGGATTGAAGATGGTGATTCCGGAGTCGTCCAGGGTTTTGAGTTCCGGGATATGGGTATGGCCATGCGCCAGGATCGTCCCGCGCGGCACTGGCGGCAGGCAGTGCTGGTTCCAGCGATGGCCATGGGTGACGAAGAACCGGTCGTCCCCCGCCAGGATTTCCGCATAATCCGCCATGATCGGAAATTCCAGCATCATCTGGTCGACTTCACTGTCGCAATTTCCGCGCACCGCCAGGATTTCCTGCTTGTGGGCATTGAGCATGTCAGCCACCGCCACCGGATCATAAAGCGGCGGGACACCATTGCGCGGGCCGTGATAGAGGGCGTCGCCCAGCAGGACGATGCGGTCATGCGGCAGTTTTGACGCGGCGGCGAAGAATTTTTCCAGTGCGGCGGGGACGCCATGGATATCGGAGACGAAAATCAGCTTCATGGTCGGTAGGGGTCGGCAGTTGCATTCTCTCATGCGGTGCGGAATCCATGGTCGGCGAACCACTGCATGGCGCGGTCACGCTGGTCGCCCTGGATTTCCAGCACGCCTTCCAGGAAGCGTGCGCCGCATCCCAGGGCATTCTTGACCTGGCTGCACAGCGCCATCTGGTCGGCCAGATCCAGGCTCTGCAGTCCCCGGACGATGGTGACGGTCTTGCCGCCTTTGCCCTTGCGCTGGATATTGAAGCTGACCTTCCCCCTGGCTCCGGGAGATGGCTGCGCATCCGTGGCGTCATGCCCGACGCTGATCGCGCCTTCGAAGGCCGCCAGCAGCTTTTTGTCTTCGTCGTCAAGGGCCTCGCGCTGCAGCTCCTCCCGGCTTGGCGGCGGAGGCGGCGGAGGCGGCGGAGGCGGCGGGGGGGCCGGCAGATCGAGTTCAAGATCCGCGAACGGGTTGTTCCAGTTTTCGGGGATCGCCGGTTCCGCAGACTCATTCCTGCGTGCTTTCTTCATGATTCCTCGCCCTTTTGGGTGCGCAACTGCTCAAAGACGTGATCCACATCCACCAGGCATCCGGGGAAGATGTGGTCCAGCTCCTGCTGCAATTGCGGATTGTTGGAGATTTCATCGTGCAGGCGCCGGTATTCCGCCATGGCGACCTGCAGCAGCCGCAGCGGGCGGCCGCCCTTGCGGGCAAAGACAATGAACACCATCTGCTGGTCGGTGCTATGGCCGAAGTCATAGAGCAACCGGTGCCGGGCCGGGTCGATTTCGCCATTGGCGCCGCCATTGAACAGCTGATATTTGGCAAATTCCACCACCCGGTCATCCAGCCCCGCCTGATGCAGGGCGATTTTCTCGATGAAATCGGGCCGTGAGAAGAGCAGCCGCACCTGCGGACGGCTGGTGCCATTGGCCTGCGCCGCCGTGGTGGCGCCCTCGTCCAGGCGCAGCGCCATTGCCGACAGCTCCCCGCCGGATGACGGTCGTTCCAGCTCCAGGGCATACAGGCACGGACGGGCGCTGTCGCGGAAAATCAGCGGCGTGGGCACGTTGAGCTTTTCCCCGCATTGCGGGCATTGCGCCACATTCAGCTGGCCCGCCAGCAGCGCCTCCAGCTCCGGGCTGTCCGGAACAATGGTGCTGACGGCGGAAAAATCAAAACCCGCCCCACATCGGGGGCATTGAAGGCGGCATTCCTTGGGCATAGGGGTCAATGTCCGGCAATTTCTTTGAAGCGCAATGCGCGAGAGGGAGACAGCCCCGCGCTTCATTCCATCCACCTGGATGTCGTGAAGTTGTGTTTTTTGCGCCAGGTTTTTCGTCATTCCGCGGCCGCATGCTCCCGGAGCGCCGAACCAGGCGCGGACCAGGGGTTATTTTATGCGTGATTCCGTAATGGTACAGAATTTAACCCGGAAAGCCGTCCCCGCAACCGCCGGAGGAAAAAACATGCCCGAAACCACACCGTTGTCATACAGCAGCTTTCCGCGTCTGGTCGCAATCGAGTGCAGCGACGACGGCGCCCTGGAGCTGTTCGAACGCGGGCGGTCCGGCCAGGTGCGCGCCTTCTCCGGGGATTTCCGGCCATGGCTGCTGGCCGCGGACGCGCAATTGGCGTCCATGCTGGCGGGCAGTTGCGCCATCGAGGACCTTGACGGCGAGGGATCGATGCGGAGCATCGTGTTTTTCCCGGACCGCGGCGCCTATGACGCCGCAGTCAAGCAGCTACGGGAGATGACAGGGCTTGCGCCGTCGTCGCCCAACGCGCCTTACCGGATCTTCAGCGACCTGGTCCAGCAGGCGATGATCCTGCAGCGGCTGCGGCTTTTCCACGATCTGGACTTCGAGGAGCTGGTGCGGCTGCAGCTGGACATCGAATGCCACAGCGGCGATCCGCAGCGCTTTTGCGACGCCGCCCGTGCCGAGGATGTGATCACCCTGATTTCCCTGAAAACCAGCACCGGGCGCGAGGAATGCCTCTCGCTGGACGAATGCGGCGGCGAAAAGGCGCTGCTGCAACGGGCATTCGAGCTGATCCGCCAATGCGATCCGGACGTCATCGAGGGGCACAACCTCTGCAATTTCGACTTCGACTACATTGAGAAGCGCTGCCGGCGCCACCGCATTCCTTTTGCCATCGGCCGTGGCGGCCGCCCGGCGACCTCCCGCCCCAGCGTGATCAACATTGCCGAAAAGCGCATCAACTACCGGCGGTGGAATGTATATGGCCGCCATGTCGTCGACACCTACCATCTGGTGCAGCTGGCGGATGTCTCGCGGCGGGACATGGAGAGCTACTCGCTCAAATATTGCGCCAGGTACTATGGCATCGCCCGTCCCGGCCGCGTATATGTCGACGGCGCCCAGATCAGCCGGATGTACCAGGAGGAGCCGGCCAGGCTCAAGGAGTACTGCCTCGACGACGTCCGGGAGACGGACGGCCTTTCCCGGCTGCTCTCCCCCAGCTGGTTCTACCAGACCCGCCTGCTGCCATTGAGCTACCAGAGCTGCGTCGTGCGCGGCAACGCCACCCGGATCGACGCCATGCTTTGCGCCGGCTACCTCACCATGCGGCACGCGCTGCCCCGCCCCAAGCCGCCCTTCCCATACGAAGGCGCGCTGACGGAGGCCACCCGCACCGGGGTGTTCTCGCCCGTCTGGCACATCGATGTGCGCAGCCTCTATCCCTCCGTCATCCTGGCCAATGGCTGGACGCCGTCGTCCGACCACCTCGGGCTCTTCCTGGAACAGCTCCGGACGCTGCGGGATTTCCGGCTGGCCGCCAAGGACGCCGCCCGGAAGGCCGCCGCCGATGGGCGCCGCGAGCACTTCAACGCCCTCCAGGCCAGCTTCAAGATCCTGATCAATTCCTTCTATGGATACCTCGGATTCGCCCAGGGGACCTTCAACGACTACGCCATGGCCGCCAATGTCACCGCCGCCGGACGGAAAATCCTCTCCACCATGAACGAGGAGCTGAAAAAGGAGGGCGCCAGCGTGGTGGAAATGGATACCGACGGCATCTACTTCGTCCCGCCCGGCGATGCCGGCACCCCAGATGACATGCGGGAGCGGATCCAGCGCGCCCTGCCCGATGGCATTGAAATCGAGCTTGACGGCATCTACGACGCCATCTTCTGCTACAAGAGCAAGAATTACGCCCTCAAGGAAACAGACGGGCAGATCCGGCTGCATGGCGCGGCGCTGCGTTCACGCGGCCTGGAGCCATTCCAGCGCCGTTTTGTGCGCGAGGCGGTGGCGCTGCGGCTCGACCGTCAGGACGACAAGCTTGAGCCGCTGTATGAGAAATATCGCGACGACATCGAGAACCACCGTCTGCCCCTGGAGGATTTCATGAAACGGGAGTTCCTCACCCAGAATGTCGACGCCTACCGCAAGGCATTGTCGTCCGGAAAGGGCAGGCGTGCGGCCGCGTATGAGCTGGCGGCGCGGTCCCGGCATGAGCTGAAATCCGGCGACGCGGTCACATACTACGTCACTGGCGGCAAGAAAAGCGTCGCGGTGGCCGATTTCGCCAAGCTGAAGGAGGAATCCGACCCGGCGGTGCGGGACGAGAACATCCCATTCTATCTGGACAAGCTCAAGGGGCTGTATGACAAGTTCCTGGATTCGTGAGAACCTGAATCGGTGAAGCTGGCTCTTTTGCGCCATTGCGCCATGGCATCGGCCTCGCCGGCTTCGCGGATTGCGTCACTTCGAAATGATCACCGCCGAAGCCACCATGGCGATGGCCAGCAGCAGCGCGGACAGCAGGATGCTCCACGCCAGCCGCTGGCTGGATTTCCTCAGCTGCAATGCCAGCCGGGCGACATCCTCCTGTTCATGGCGGATCTTCAGCCTGCCGTCGATGAGCTGCTGCAAAGCTGGAGTGATCATCCCCGGCAGCCCCATGAGGCATTCTTCCCAGTCGCTCGCGCCGGCGAATATCTGCCGGATGCGGGACATGAGGTCGAACTTCCGCAGTGTCTGACGGAGGATGAATGGCCGCAACTGCTGGTAGATATTGAACTGGGGCGCAATTTGGCGCCCGAAGGCCTCGGCGTATCCCATGGCCTTGACGATTTCATAGAAATGCGGCTTGAGGCAGAGATGATAGCGGCGGCATATCGAATAGAAGTCGCCGATGAAGTCCACTATGCATAGCTCGGCGACATTCCCCCGCAGATGGCGGTCCACCAGCGCCCCCAGATCGCACTCCAGGCTGTCCATGTCCGGCTTGTCCGACAGCTCGACCAGCTCCAGCACCAGCCGGGTCATTTCATGGCTGTCACTGGAGAACATCGCCGCCACACCCCGCGCCATGATCTGCCGTTCGCGCACGGTGATGCGCCCCATGCTCCCGAAATCCACATAGCACAGCCGGTTGCCGGGCATCACGAAGATATTGCCCGGATGGGGGTCGGCATGGAAGAAGCCGTAGTCGAATACCTGCTCCAGCAACAGCCGGATGCCATTCTCCGCCAGCCGCTGCAGATCAACCCCGCTTCTGACGATCGCATCCAGGTCATTGCCGCGGATGCCGTCGATGAAATCCATCACGATGATGTTGTCGGTGCAATACTGCTTGCAGGGATGCGGGATCACCAGGGCGTCGTCACGGCCATGCTGCCGGATGAACACCTCCATATTGGCGACCTCGCCGTGGAAATCCACTTCACGCATCAGCCGGTCGGCGAAGGTCTCGACCATACTGGCCAGGTGGAAGATCCGGCATTGCGGGACGTCGTGTTCCACGCGGGCAACAATATACGACAGGATCTCCAGATCCACCGCCATCTGCTTCTCGATTCCCGGCCGGCGGACCTTGACAAACACCTTCCGGCCATCCTTGAGCACCGCGCGATAGCCCTGCGCCATCGAGGCGGCGCCGACTGGCTGGCGGCTGAAATCCTGGAATATCTCTCCGATGTCGGCGTGCAGGTCATTCCGGATGATCTGCCGGACCTGCTCAAAGGGGATCGGCGGCACCTGGTCCTGCAGCTTCTTGAGCTCGTTGATGATCCCCTGCGGAAGGATGTCCTCGCGGCATGAGAACAACTGCCCCAGCTTGATGAAGGTCGGCCCCAGCTCCGCCAGGGTGTCACGGATGCGCGAGCTGCCCTGCTCCGGCACTGCGCCCAGATGCGACCAATTGCCGGGACGGTAGATGCGCACATCACGGAACAAGTAGCCAAAGCCATTCTTCAGCAGGATGTTCACTATCTGGCGATACCGGTTGATATGCCGATAGGTCTGCGATATGCTCCGGATGGTGTTGATGATTGCCATGGATTGCGAAACGCCGTCCCGGGAGGCCATCCCCCGGCCTCGCCGTGACGGCGTTCATAATGGAATGGCTGCGGGGCTGCTGGCGGATTCATCGGGGCGACGCGCTAGCGCCCGGCCAGCTTGGCCTCCAGCTCGGCCACCCGCTTCTCCAGCTCCTCAATGCGTGCCGCCTGACCGCCAAGGCCCGGGCAATGGCGGCCGACCGCTTCCTGCACCGCCGCCTCAAGCGCCGCCTTCGCCTTCTGCCCCTCGTCAGTGAAGGTCTTCAACAGCGAAGCGCCCTCGTTCTCCGAGATCTCCGCCTTCTTCACCGCCTCGTGGACCAGCGCCGCGGCGGCATTCTTGCTCAGCGACAAGGCGCCAAGCCCCAGCAAAAACGCATTTTCCAAAATGTTCGACATGATCCTATTTCTCCTATGACAGGGTGGGTGGACGGGACGGGTATGCGAGGATGGCGGGTGGATGGCGAATTGGTCATT
Organism: uncultured Lentisphaeria bacterium; assembly: GCA_934661755.1. Lineage (GTDB taxonomy): Bacteria > Verrucomicrobiota > Lentisphaeria > Oligosphaerales > Oligosphaeraceae > CAKUJM01. The sequence goes on from CAKUJM010000023.1 coordinate 28,333, forward strand.
CGCCCTTCTTCTCTCCGGAAGGCGGTTCCGCATTTTCGGAGCCATCTTCCTGCCTGCGGCAGCCGAGGCTGCTGTTCAGGCCGACCTGGAAGGGGAAGCCCTGAAGCCGCACGGACTGGCGCAAAAAGATATTGAGCGCGCTGCCGAGGCTCAATCCGATTTCGCCAAACAGCTCCTCGGCATCCTTCTTCAGACGGCTGTCCAGCCGGACACAAAAATTCACATCCTTGGTGGGGGTGGTCATGGCTATTCCTCCAATGTGCGCAGTTGCCACGGCATGGCGCCGCTGATTTGGCAATCGGCGACAATGTAATGCATCAAACATGCATTGCAAATACAATGCATAAGAAAAAGCGGAGAAAAACGGACGGCTGCAATCCGTTTTCCTCCGCCTGCCCAGCCTGCCCCCGCTTTACTTTGTCCGTCCCGTATAGGCCTTTGCGTCACTGTTGTCGATGACGTAGCTGAAGAATTCCTTCTCCGCCTTGTTTCGTGCGGCATCCCATGGCCTGGGGTCCCCGCAAAGCTGCACGACCCACAGCTTCAGTTCCTTCCGATGCCAATTGACCATGCAGTTCGTCCCCCAGGCGCCGCCGTGGCCGAACCATGCATCCTCCTTGTCGACTTCCGGAGCGGCAAGTCCCAGGGAGTATCCGCCCATTCCCATTGGCCGCGTCGACTTGGCAAGCAGTTCCTTGACGGTCTCTTCCTTGAGAATTCTCACGCCGTTGTCGCCCACGCCGAGGTTCATCAGCATTTTGTAGAATTTCAACTGGTCGTTTGCGGTGGTCCACAGTCCGGCGCCGGCGGAGGCGAAGACATGCGAATCGTTATATGGGCGCTGCTGCATGCTGTTTTCCCGGCGGTATCTCGCGGGGGCGTCCTTCACGCAGTCGTACATTTCAACCTGCGTTTCCAGCTGTTTGTCGGTCGGCCAGAAGGAGCTGGAGTTCATGCCCAGGGGAGTCAGGACCCTCTCCTTGAGGAAATCCTCCCAGCGTTGTCCGGAAACCACCTCCACGATCGCGGCGCCGATATCAATTCCGGTATTGGAATACTGGCAGCCGGTCCCCGGCTCAAACAGCAGCGGCGAGGCCGCCGCAATCGCCGCGGTCTGCCGCAACGGAGCGCCGCCGCTCCATCCGCCGCCCTTCAGGTTTCCGCTCTTCGCGCAAATCTCAAACGGGAAGCCGCCGGTATGGTTCATGACCATGCGGATCGTAAGGACATTCTTCGCCAGCTTCAGCGTCTTCACGCCGTCCTTGTTGGAATCCAGAACCCACAGTTCGCGGAATTCCGGCAGGTATTTCGACACCGGATCGTCCAGGGAAATCTTCCCCTCCTCCACCAGCATCGCAACCGTCACGCCGCAAAAACCCTTGGTCTGCGAGCACTGCATGTAGACATCGTCCATCGTGATCGGACGCCGGGACGCGACATCCGCATATCCGACGCACGCGGTTTCCTGAATGCCGTCCTTGTAGAAGACGTTGATTGCACCCGGAAGCTGCCCATTCTGCACATACGGCATCAGCGCATCCTTTGCGAAGGTGGTCTTCGAGTCCACATATCCCCGGTTCACCGACCGGCATCCGGACAATGCCGCCGCCACCGCGGCCAGAACCATGAATTTCACGAGGCGATTCATTTATTGTCTCCTGTAACCGTTAAGGTTGATTGAAGGGAAGGCATCTGCCTCCCGCACTGGTTTTCAGAACAGTGGAGCGGTCAGGCCTGGCGCAAAAGTTAGCATGGATTTTCCGTTTTGCCATGCAATTCCGGCCAGCGTTGCGCCATGGCCAGCGCGGCATTGGCGTAGCGCCAGTCATCCGTCACTTCGCGTCCCAGCCATTGCGGGCGCTGGAATTCGAAATCCGCCGACGGAATTTCCAGTTCGGCGTTGAGACCGCCTTCCAGAGCGCCGTGGTATTCATCGATTTCCCAGGTCAATCCCGCCTCCGCGGCCGGCACGAAATACCGCGTCTTGATTATGGTTCGCGGCCCGCAGAATTGCATCAGCATCATATTGGCGTCCCCGGGCGGGATGACATACTCGAATTCGCTTCGGGCGCAGCCATTGGCCGGCCCCTTGATCGTGAGGACGGCCTTTTCGGCGGTCACGCGCACCCGCACGGATGCGCGTCCTGCGGACTCAAAGTACCCCTGGACAATCCGGCAGCTGCGCACCGCCTGGCCGCGCCAGGACTGGTCGCCGTCCCGCAGCAGGAATTTCCTTTCGATTTCTATCATTTTCTTGGATTCGCGAAGGAAGTTTTTTGGGCGTCAGAACGGGGAACTTTGGGTGGTCGCCCCGGGAGCATGCAAGCGGGAAATGGCGAAATCCTGGCGCAAAAGCACCATCTTCACGGCTTCAGGATTTTCTCCGGAGTTGTTTTTTCTGCCTGGCCAATTCCCGAAGCCGGTTGAGGTCGGAGTAATCGCCGGGATTCTGGCTGATCTGCGCCGACAATTCATGTTCCTGGCGGCTCAGGCGGCTTTTCCGGAGCAGCCCGAGGCAGTCGTTGAGGGCGGTGGCATAGACCGCCGGCAATTCCGGCATGCCGCCATCGGCGTCATTGAGATCCTCGAATTGGGGGCGGGTGATGATCCTGCTCACCAGCGGGTCATTGACGGCCTCGGTCATCGGCAGATCCCGCACCATCTGCGGCCATTCGCCGTCATGGACCGCGGCGATCAGCTGCAGCAGCACCCGGGTGGCGGCCTCATCCGGCAATTCCGCCAGCAGTTCCTCATGGGCGCAAAGCTCGCGGGCGGCGTTATGGCTGTGGATGGCCAGATCCAGCAGCATCTCCAGCGCAGGATAGAGCGCGCCACGGTTGTCAAGCGCCGCCGCGGGGACGCTGAACTGGCGGTTCGCCGCCCGCTGCAGCGGCGTCATCCCGGGATGCGGCTGGCCATGGCGGCCGGCATTGCGTTTTTCATCCTGAAGCGCGTGCCGCTGCACGGCCAGCTGGGACTGGATCAGCGACTCCGGCAGCCGCAGCTGCTGCGCCAGCCATTGGCAATGGCCGACCGCCGCCATCGGATCGGTGATGGTGGCAATCGCCTGCAGCACCTCGCTGGCGACCTGGCTGTTGTCCTCCGGGGTGTTGTCCGGATGGATCATCTTCGCCATCCTGAAGACAAACGGGATGGCGGGCTCCGTCACCGACATCATCTGCTGCAGCGCCGTCGCGCCGCCGGTGCGGAATACGCTGTCGGGGTCCTCGCCGGCCGGCAGCTGGGTGATCATCACCTGCATCCCCTCCTGCTGGAGCAGCCCGACCGTCCGGATGGTGGCCTTGACTCCGGCGGCATCGCCGTCGTAGGCCAGATGCACGCAGGGCACGCCGCTGCGCCGGAGCATGACGGCATGATCCTGGGTGAAGGCGGTCCCCTGCCCCGCGACCGCCTGGACCAGCCCCGCCCGATGGCAGGCAATGACATCCAGCTGCCCCTCGCAAATCAGCGCCCAGCCGCATTTGCGGAAATGCGCCCGGGCGAAATTGAGTCCATAGAGGATGCGCCCCTTGTGGAAGAAGTCCGACTCCGGGCTGTTGACATACTTGCCGCCTTCGGGGGGATTGGCGCCGAATACCCGCGCCGAAAAGCCCACCACCCGCGACAGCTCGTCACAGATCGGAAACACCAGCCGATGACGAAACCGGTCGTAGCAATGATCCGGCTTCTCCGGCTTTCTGGTGACCAGCCCGACGGCCAGCAGCGCCTCGTCGCCGACCCCGCGCCGATGCGCCCAGTCGGCCAGGCTCCTCCAGGCATCCGGCGCATATCCCAGGCGGTACTTGTGAATCGTCTCCGCGTCAATCCCCCGCTCCGCCAGATATTGCCGCAGCTCTTCGGCCTCCGGCAGATTCAGGTTGCTGGCAAACCACCCCGCGGCGTCCTCCAGCAGCCGGTAGCCGTCGTCACGCTCCCGACGCCGCCGCAACGCCTCCGAATGTCCGCCGCCATCGTCGTCGCACTCCGGCATGTCGATATTGTAGCGGTTCGCCAGCCACCGCATCGCCCCGAGGTAGTCGGTATTCACCATCGCCTTGACGAAGGTCACGATATTGCCGCCGGCGCCGCAGCCAAAGCAGTGGTAGACCTGCTTGGCGGCATTGATATGGAATGACGGCGTCTTTTCGCTGTGGAAGGGGCAGCATCCCGCGAAGTCATTGCCGCTGAGCTTTTTGAGCTCCAGGAACGACCGGGCCACTTCGACCAGGTCGGCATTGCGCATCACTTCATCGATTGTCTTTTCCGGAATGCGCATTGGGGAATCACTGCCGTTTTGCCAGCTGTCGCATCCGGTTCTGCAGCTGCGCCATGCCCTCCCGGTCGCCGCGCCGGGAGCGCTGCACCATCAGCTGCCGATAATAGCCCATTGCCGCAGGGACGTCATTGAGATAGAGGTCGGCCGTCACCGCCAGGTTCTGGAGCAGCGCCTCGTTGTTGCGGCTCCGGCAGAGGCCGTTGCTGAAGTGCCCCATGGCAAGCCGGGGCTGTCCGCGCTTGAGCGCCAGCATCCCCATCGCGTTGTGCAACTGCGACCAGCGGGCATACGGCAGGCGCTGCTGCAACGGCTGAAGCAGCGACGCGGCCTCCGCCTGCAAGTTGTTCTCCACGCAACACTTGGCCAGCAGCAGCGCCGCATGGTCACGGGCGGGGGTGCCGGCAGGCATGAGCGACAGCGCCTTGCGCAACGGCGACAGCGCCTCCCGAAGCTGGTTGCTTTGCGCCAGAACATAGCCGTAATAATACCACGCCGAAGCGCTGTCGGCGTAGAGCCTGGTGCATTTCCCCAGCTCGTAGAGCGCATTCTTGCGCTCCGCCTCCTTCCCCGCCATCATGAACCGGCAATAGCCGTTGAGCAATCTGGCGTCGAGGTTCTCGTGATCGACCCTCAGACAGGCGTCGGTGCGCACAATGACCTCCGACAGCCTTCCGGCCTTCATGTCCTCGATCGCCAGCCCCATCTCGACGACTGGATTGACCCGGTTGCAGCCGCAAAGCGCCAATGCGAAGACCAATGCCAGCGCCGCCAGCGGCGTCATGACCATCTTTTTCATCAACGCGTTCATCATTTTCCGAAATCCGCCAGCATCTCCCGGGCGTGCCCGACCGCCGCGCGGTCGGCGGACGACGCGCCCAGCATCCGCACAATCTCCGCCACCCGCTCTTCGCCGTCCAACCGCCGCATGGCAGTCACCGTGCGGTCGCCGTCGGCGTGCTTTTCCACCATGTACTGCTGGCTGCCGGCCGCCGCAATCAACGGCAGATGCGTAATGGAGAAGACCTGATGGCGCCCTCCTACCGACCGCAGCTCCTCCGCCACCGCCAGCGCAGTGCGGCCGCCGATATTGGCGTCGATTTCATCAAACACCAGCACCGGCACCTCATCGACTTCGGAAAGGACGGTCTTGATGGCCAGCATCACGCGCGCCACCTCGCCGGAGGATGCGGAATGGCGCAACGCGGTGCATTCCTCGCCGCGGTTGGGGGCGAAGAAGAACTCGCAGCTGTCAGCGCCGCTGGCCGACGGCGGACATTGCGCCAGCCGCACCTCGAAATGCGCATCCGCAAAGCCCAGCCGCCGCAGCTTCGCATTGATGGCCGGACTGAGGGCCTCGGCGGTACGCCGCCGCAGCCGTGACAGCTCGCCGCAGGCCTCCGCAAGCTGCCGCCAGCATTGGTCCTCCTCTTCCTGCAGGCGCGACAGCTGCTCCGAGCGTCCCTGCGCCCGGCTGACCCTCGCGCGCAGCCGTTCCGCCGCCGCCAGCACCTCCTCCAGCGTCGAGCCGAAACGCCGCTTCAGCCTCTGGATCAGCGACAGCCGCTCCTCCATGGTCTGCAAGGCCTCCGCATCCAGCTCCAACCCCGCCCCATATCCCTGCAAATCCTCCGCCAGCGACGAGAGTTCCTCGGAGATGGCATTGAGCCTGGCGACAAAGCCATCGCCTTTTTCGCCATCCAGCTCCGCGAGCTCCTCGCATGACCGGATCACCGGCGCCAGCCGCTCCGTGAGCGCATCCTCGCCCATCGACAGCTCCATCGCCAATTGTCCGGACAGCTCCTGCAATCTGGCGCAGTTCGCCGCCGTGCGGTGCCTGGCGATCAGTTGCGACTCCTCGCCAGGCGAAAGCCGTGCGCGGTCGATTTCCCGCAGCTGGTGGCTGAACAGCTCCACCTCCTCCGGGGAAAGCGCGTCATCCTCCAGCTCCTGCCGCTGTTTCCGGATCTGCTGCAGACGCTGCCAGACCCCGCCCACCGCCAGCAGCTTTTCGCGGTGGCCGCCATACAAGTCAACCAGCCGCAACTGCTGCGATGGCTGCAGCAGCGACTGGTTTTCGTTGGCGCCATGGATGTCGATCAGCCGTTCCCCGACCGTCTTCAGCAGCGCGGCGGTCACCGGCGAGCCGTTGATGAAGGCGCGGCTGCCGCCGGCGGTGATCACCCGCCGCAGCAGGATTCGCCACTCCTCGCATGGCGGCAACGCGCATTCATCCAATTTGGCGGCCAGCCATCCGCGCACGCCGGGATACTCCGGCGGCAGATGCAGCACCGCCGCCACCTCGCAGCCGGACGCGCCCCGCCGAATCGCGGATGCCGATGCCCGTCCGCCGGAAAGCAGCTGCAAGGCGCCGATTACCAGCGACTTGCCCGCGCCGGTTTCACCGGTGACGGTGTTGAAGCCGGCCCCGAAATCGATCTGCAATTCCGGGACCAGCACCAGGTCCCTGATGTACAGCGACTCGATCAGCGCCTAGTCCTCCAGCTCGACCTGTCCCGGCTCCAGCCCCAGCGGCAATGCCTTCGGGCGCTCGCAGGTGCTTTGCAGCTCGACCCGCGCCCGGGCGTCGCTGGACTTCTGGAAGGACAGCATGATCTCCAGCACATGATAGGCCAGATCGCCGCAAACCCGGTGCGGCCGGCCGACCTGCATCGAATAGGCCATCTCCGCGGCGCCGATGGAACGACTGTTCTCGGTGTAGATGTGGCTCAGCGGCATGTCCCGCCATTCGTCGTATCCCCTGCGGAACACCCGCACCGGTCCGCCGAAGGTGTTCGGGTCCGGGACCTGCATCGATCCCTCGGTGCCGTAGATCTCGATCGGCGAATGGCCGTGGGCATAGACGTCAAAGCTGGTGATGACCGTGATCACCGCACCATTGCAGAACTCGATGATCCCCGTCAGGTGGGTCGGGATGGTCACCGGATAGCGGTCATACGGCTTGTAGATGTCCTTGTAGGTGTCGGAGACCTCGGCGCCGAAGGTGCGGTAGTCGTATTTCTTGGTGGTGACCGCCGTCACCGCCTTGGCCGGCCCCAGCAGATTGACCAGCGCAGTCATGTAGTACGGCCCCAGATCCAGCATCGGCCCGGCGCCGTAGTCGAAGAAAAATGGCGCCTGGCCCCATTTTTCCGGACCGCGCCCCAGCACCATCGCGGTGCCGGACAGCGGCTTGCCAATCCAGCCGTCATCCAGGATCTTCCGCGCCGTCTGCTGCCCGCCGCCCAGGAAGGTGTCCGGAGCGCATCCGACCCGCAGCCCCAGCTTCTTCCCCAGCTCGATCACCTCGGTGGCCTGCGCCAGATCCACCCCGAAGGGCTTTTCGGAGTAGGCGTTCTTGCCCGCCAGCAAGGTGTCCTTGGCAATCTGGTTGTGGACCTGCGGCGGAGTCAGGTTGAGCACGATCTCGATCTCCGGGTTGGCCAGCAGCTCCTCGTTGGTCACGGCCTTGACGCCATACTTTTCCTCCTTGGCCTTGGAGCGCTCCGGAATGATGTCCGAGCAATTGACCACCTCGATCAGCGGGAACTTCTGCGATGCCTGGAAATAGGTGTCGCTGATCATCCCGCAGCCAATAATGCCGACTTTGGTCTTCTTCATCTTCGTTTGCCTATGATTTGTTTCATGGAACTCCCGCCATCTGCAGCAACGGCGGTCCGGCCGCCGCCGCGGATGGCGGGAAAGACATGTCGTCTTTTGGGCGCGACGCCCCCCGGCTACTTGCGCCCGCGGGCCAGCCCGTTGCGGGTCATGTACTCGTAGCTCTGGCGGATGGCCTTCCACATCTCGACTTCGCAGTAGTCCAGCTCCACGATGATCGACTCGACCTGCTCCGGAGCCGCGGCCACCAGCTGCGGAATCGGCAGCGTGCCGGTGCCCAGCGGCAGGAGGTCGACCTTCATGTCCAGCAGGCCGTCCTTCATGCCGTCGTTCTTGGCCTGCTGCTTGCAGACGCCGTCCTTCATGTGCAGCAGGATGGTGCGGTCGGCGAACTTCTTGAGCATCGCCACCGGATCCTCGACGCCGCGGTTGGTCGACCAGAAGCAGTCGATCTGGAATTTGACCGCCGGGACCATCTCCGCGTAGATCTCGTAGGCGATCCGGCCGTCAATCCGGTCAAACTCCCAGTAGTGGTTGTGCTGGAAGACCTCGAAGCCGTTGGCATTGAGCACCTCGCAGATCTTGTTGGTCTTCTCCGCGGTGCGCTTGACGGCATCCAGGTCCTTGAAATCGTCCGGGCCATAGCCGCAGACAATGCGCTTGAGGCCCAGGCTGTCCGCCATGTCCATGCACTCGCCCAGGTTGTTCTCATGGGCCCACGGAGTATGGCTGGAGACCATCTCCAGGCCATTGTCCTCCAGGACCTTGCGGAAGGTGGACGGACGGATGTCGTAGAATCCGGCCGGCTCGACGCCCAAATAGCCGATCTCCGCCACACCCTTGATGACCGACGCGAAATCCTTTTCCGAATACTGACGCAGCGAATACAGCTGCACTGCCAATGGCTTAAGCATGGATGATGGTCCTCTTTTTTGTTGTTTTCTCCGAATCCATGAAGCCGTTTTTCTCTGCGTCACGGCAGCGCAACGCGCCGCATCTTCATGGACACATGGATAATGTGTACTCTGTTCTCCGCTTTGCAATCGGCGATGATGTAAAAAAACAACACCTCCGGCGCATTTTGCATACAGGAAAGCAACACCGCCCGCGCCGGTGCGCCACCGCCGCTACAATCCCACTGCGGCAAGCACCTTCGCCATGGTGGCGTCCGCCACTTTGGCGGCCTTCCGGGCGCCCTCGCGGAGGATCTCCTCGACCGCCTCCGGCTTCTCCATCAGCTGGCGGCGGCGTTCACGGGCTTCCGCAAAGTAGTCGGAGTACTTTTCGAAGAGCAGCTGCTTGGCATAGCCGTAGCCCATGCCGCCGGCCAGGTACTTCCCGCGCAGATCGGCCACTTCGGCATCGGTGGCCATCAGCTTGTAGAGCATGAAGATCGTGCATTTGTCCGGATCCTTGGGATCCTCGACCGGCGTGCTGTCGGTCTTGATCTTCATGAATTTGGAGCGCACCGCCTTTCCCTCGCCGAAGATCTCGATGGTATTGTTGTAGCTCTTCGACATCTTCTGTCCATCCAGCCCCGGAATCACCGCGACCTCGCTTTGGATCATGGCATCGGGGATGGTCAGGATTTGCCCGTAGCGGTTGTTGAAGCGGATCGCCAGGTCGCGGGTGACCTCCAGGTGCTGCTTCTGGTCCTTCCCCACCGGCACCAGATCCGCATTGAAGAGCAGGATGTCCGCCGCCATCAGCACGGGGTATGCCAGCAGCCCGTGGTTGGCCTCCAGTCCATGCGCCAGCTTGTCCTTGTAGGAGTGGCAACGTTCGAGCAGTCCCAGCGGGCAGATGCAGGACAGGATCCATGCCAGAGTCTGCACCTGCGGCACATCGGACTGCCGGTAGAACACGGTGCGTTCCGGATCCAGCCCGCAGGCCAGGAAGTCCACCGCCACCTGGAAGGTCCGCTGGCGCAGCGCCTCCGGCTCCGGCATCGATGTCAATGCGTGGTAGTTGGCGATGAAATAATAGCAGTCGTTGTCATGCTGGGCGGCGATCGACTGGCGCATCGTGCCGAAGAAATTGCCGATATGGAGCGTACCGGAGGGTTGGATCCCGGTCAAAACCCGCTTGTTGGTAACCATTGGTGGAAAAAGCCTTCGTCGTAGTATTGGGGGAATGAAGTTGGTGGCGGCTTCCTCGTTCAGAAGCGCGGCTCCGCCATGGCGCTGGAGCCGGAAAACAAAAGTCCCGGCACTCCATTGCAGAGGGATGCGCGCACCGGCGGCACGCGCCCGCGGAACGGCGAAATCGCCAGCCGCGCGGCTTCAGGATGAATATAACCGTATTTCAGCGCATCCACGGTCATTTGCCGATGCAAAAACGGTGGAAAATGGCATCCAGCACATCGGGCGAGACGGCCTTTCCGGTGATCTGGCCAATGGCGGCCATCGCCCGCCGCAACGGCACCGCGGCCAATTCCCATTCGCCGCCATCCAGCGACGGCATGGCCTCATCCAGGGCGTCCGCGGCTTCCTCCAGCAACGCGGCATGGCGGGCGCTGACTGCCACCGCGCAATCGGCCAGCATCCGGAGGCCGTCATCGCCAATCACCGCCCGTGCCACGGCGTCGGACAGCTCATTGATTCCGGTGCCATCCTTGGCCGAGACGGCAAGATAGCCATCGGGGACGGGCCGGGAGGCGATGTCGCACTTGTTGGCCACCAGCAGCACCGGTGCTCGCACCGGCCACTGCGGCCATGGCGCCAATGCGCCTTCGCCGGCGGCATCAGCCACCCACAGCACCAGATCCGCATCGGCGGCCGCCCGGCGGCTTCGTTCCATCCCGCATTGCTCGATGGCATCCGCGCTTTCGCGCACTCCGGCGGTATCGATCAGCCGTACCGGAATTCCGCGGACCACAAAATCAGCCTCGACCGTATCGCGGGTCGTCCCCGGAATCTCCGAGACGATCGCGCGATCCCGTCCGATCCAGCGGTTGAGCAGGCTTGACTTGCCGACGTTGGGTTCTCCGGCAATCACCATGGTGATGCCATTGCGAATCACCTCGCCTGCCCGGCGGGTCGCCCACAGCCGTCGCATTTCATCGCGCATCGCGCCGATTTGCCCCGACAACTCCGGTACGGGGATCCACTCCAGTTCCTCCTCCGGGAAATCCAGCCGCGACTCCACCTCCGCCAGGACCGTCTCCAGACGGGAATAGAAGTCGCCGATTTGCCGTCCGACATGGCCGCAGAGCTGGCAATTCGCGCTGGACAGCGCCGCCGCGCTTTCGGCGGAAATCAGGTCCGCCACCGCCTCCGCCTGGGTCAGGTCCAGTTTGCCATTGAGAAACGCCCGGCGGGTGAATTCGCCGGGAGTGGCCGGTCGCGCGCCGGCCTTCTGCAGGGCTTCCAACGCCAGACGGCACGCCAGCACGCCGCCATGGCAATGCAGCTCCGCCACATCCTCGCCGGTATAGCTGTGGGGGGACGGCATGTACGCCAGCAGACATTGCGAGTCGATCGCCGTGCCATCAAGATCGGCCAGGCGCCCCAGCAGCAACCGGCGGAAATTGCACGGATCACCCGGATTGGCGCGCCCGCGCCACAGCTTCAGCGCAATCGCCAATGACTGGCTGCCGGAGATGCGCAAGACTGCAAGCGCACCCCCCAATGCCGTGGCCGGCGCAAAAATGGTGTCACTGCCCGACATGTGCAGCGGCTACTGGCGGCGGGAACCGGGACTGCGGCGCGAACCGGAGCTGCGGCGTTCGCCGCCTTGGCCGAATGGCTTGCCGCCAAAGCCACCGCGTGCACCACGGGCGGCGTCGCCATTGGCACCGCCCTCGCCATGGCCGCGGGAGGGGGAAACGCCACGGCGCTGCGGGAAGCCGGAATCGCGCGATGACCCCCGGCCGCCGACGGCACCGCGATCCGGACGGTCATTGCGGAAGTCGCGGCGCGGGCGCTCGTCACGGCGCTCGTCACGGCGCTCTTCACGGCGGGGCGGAGCATTCCGGCGTCCACCCCGTTCCGGATTGGAACGATCCGCCGCGGGCGCATCCGGCTCCGGAGCGTCATACCACCGCATCGGCACCGCGGGAATCTGCTTTGCCGCCTGACGGCGCGGAGGGCGGCGCGCCAAGGTTCCGTCCGCGCCTGGCGCGTCGTCGCGCTTCCGGGCACGGCGTTCGTTGTCATAACGCTTGTCATTGCCATATCGCCGGTTGCGTTCCTCGCGCTGATGCTGCCAATAGGGCTGCGCCGCCGCAGGATCGGCATTGACTGCGCGACGTGAAATCCTGGCGGGAATCGTCGCCAGTTGCAGCTCATCCTCGGTCATCATCCGCCAGGATCCGACTGGCAGCGCCGTCCCCAGCTCCAGGTGCCCCACCGCCACCCGCCGCAACAGCGTGACTTCCAACCCGACATCCTTGCAAAGGCGGCGCACTTCGCGCTTGCGTCCATCGCCAAGGGTGATCTCCAGGGCGCAGCCGCCGCGCTGGACGCTCTTTTGCTCCACTTCCAGCGCCTGCAGGAATTCGTCATTGTCATACATGCCGTCGAGCATCATGCGGCGGCTCCTGGTGGTGAACTGCCCCCGGCACTCCACATAGTAGCGCTTGGTGACCCGCTGGGTCGGATGGGTCAGCTTCTGGGCAAAATCGCCATCGTTGGTGAGGATCAGCAGCCCCTCGGAGTCCCGGTCCAGCCGCCCCACCGAGAACAGCCGGCCATAGCGCGATGGCACCAGCGAATAGACCAGCTGCTCCGCATGGCGGTCCTTGGCGCTGCAGGTGTACCCCGACGGCTTGTTGAGCAGTATGTACACCCGCTTGCCATTGGCCAGCGACTCGACCGGGCGGCCCTCGAAGCTGACCTGGTCATGCTCCGGATCGACATTGTGCGCCGGAGTGGTCACCGGCCGGCCATTGACCGTCACCCGGCCCTCGATGATAAGCTGCTCGCAATTGCGGCGCGAGGCAATCCCCGCCGCCGCCAGGAATTTCGCCAGCCGCACTCCCGTGATCTTTTCCGTATGCTGCTCTTCCATGGATCTGCCTGTAGAAAAAAACAAATGGACAATGACTATATGACTATGCTGTCTGCCTTCTGTCGACATGCATAATTTAACCACATTGGGCGCCACCGGAGCAAGCGCGGGACGGCCCGGGGAGGCGTGTGCGCCGGGCGGGAGCGGGGGCGGGGCCACGCCATTGCGCACCGTCCTGATAATAACGCCGCCGCAGATTATATTGAGGAAGATTACGGGCGTCATCCATCCCGGAGCCGGCCTTCATCAATACCCAGGAGAGCATCCCGCGCCATGCAGATACCACTTCTTGATCTTCAGCAGCAGTACCATTCCATCAAGGACGCATTGCTGCCGCAATTGGAAGAGCTTTGCCAATCCCAGCATTTCATCCTGGGTCCGAAGGTTGACGAGCTGGAGGAGAAGATCGCCAGATATTGCCAGTGCCAGCATGGATGCGGGGTCTCCTCCGGCTCCGACGCGCTGCAAATCGCCCTGATGAGCGAGAAGATCGGCCCTGGCGACGAGGTCATCACCACGCCGTATACCTTCTTCGCCACCGCCGGCGCAGTCTGCCGGGTCGGCGCCACGCCGGTATTCGTCGACATCGATCCGGTTTCCTTCAACATCGACCCCCGGCTGATCGAGGCGAAGATCACCAGGCGCACCCGGGCGATCATCCCAGTCCACCTCTATGGACAATGCGCCGACATGGACGCCGTCATGCGGATCGCCAAGGCGCACGGCCTGGTGGTCATCGAGGACGCCTGCCAGGCGATCGGCGCGGAATGCAATGGCCGCCGCGCCGGATCGATTGGCGACTATGGCTGCCTCTCATTCTTCCCCAGCAAGAACCTCGGATGCTTTGGCGACGGCGGCATGACGCTTTGCAATGACGATGCCCGCGACCGCCGCCTGCACATCCTCCGCAACCACGGGATGGCCCCGCAGTACCACCATCACCTCATCGGCAGCAACTTCCGGCTTGACGCGCTGCAGGCGGTGGTGCTGCTCAACAAATTGCCGCATCTGGACCAGTGGACCTGCCAGCGCCAGCAGAATGCCCGCGACTACAATGACCTCCTCGGCGACTGCGGGGCATTGACCCTGCCGTCGGCGGCCCCCTGGTGCACCCGCCATGTCTTCAACCAGTATGTGGTGCGCATACGCGACGGCCGGCGCGACGCCGTCTGGGACGGCCTCAAGGCGGCCGGCATCGGCTGCGCGGTCTATTATCCGGTGCCGCTGCATTTGCAGGAATGCTTCGCATCGCTGGGATACCGCCCCGGCGACTGTCCGGAAAGCGAGCGCGCCGCCCGGGAGACGCTGGCGCTGCCCATTTTCCCGGAGCTGACCATGGAGCAGAAGTCGGCGGTGGCCTCCACGCTCAAGCAGCTCCTGAAGTAAGGCATGGGGAGTCACCACGCAAAATATGCCAAGGTGCGTCCCAATGGCAGCACCACCCTGATATATTGCCGGCTGATCCGGATGTTCTGCCTGAAATACTGGTGGGCACTGCTGATCGGTGTTTTGTCGTCGCTGTGCATTGGCGGCGCCATGGCCTCGGCGTTGCGGGTGATGGATGTCTCCTTCAACATCCTGGATGTCGATGGCGACGCCTACCGCGATGCGGCGCAGGTCAAGACGACGGCGCTTCCGGCGGCGCCGGAACGAATGGCGCTGGAGGAAGCCTATGCAGTGGCGCCGCCGGCGGCGCCGGACGGCATGGCGCTGGAGGAAGCCGGGACCGTCCTGGCCATCGCCCCCGCGCAGACGCAGGAATCCCGCCCGCCGGCGACGGCGCGTCCCGCATCATCGCCCCCGGACGACAAGGCCACCGGACGGGCGCACAAGATGGCCGGAAAGATCAACCGGCTGCTCCAGCGTTTCGGGATGGACGCCATTGACGAGAATGCCGCCATCAGTTTCCAGACCGTGATGCTGCTCATGGGGATCCTGGTGGTCTTCTTCGCGGTGCAGTCATTGGGCGAGTGGGTAAATCGCTTCACCCTGAAGTGGCTGGGTGCGCGGGTCGTCACCGACATCCGCCAGCGGCTGTTCGAGCGGGTGCTCGACCAGTCCGCGGGCTTTTTCAACCGCAACGAGGTCGGGCGGCTCATCAGCCGCTGCAGCAACGACATCTCGGCGGTGGAGACCATATTGTCCAGCTCGCTGCCGGAACTGTGCACGGCGCCGGTGTTCATCCTGGTGGCACTGGAATTCGTCATCAGCAAGGCGGTCGAGCTGCATCTCGGGCTGAGCTTCTGGCTGATGCTGCCGGCGCTGGTACTGGGCGTGGTGCCGATCTACATGCTCTCGCGCCTGCTGAAGCGCTATCAGAGCCGGGTGCTTGACGGCATTGCTGGCGTATTGAGCCGGATGCAGGAGGCCTTCAGCGGCATCATGGTCATCAAGGCCTTCAACCAGGAAGCCGAGGAGGCCCGGCGCTTCAGCAAGGTGAACGAGGACTTCTTCCGGAGGATGCGCAAGGCGATTGCCGCTGACGTGCTGGTCCATCCGATGCTGCAGTTCACCGTACTGGGTCTGGCCACGGTGTTCGTCCTGCTGTGCTACCGCTTCCATATCTCGCTGGCGGCGCTGGTGATCATCGGATACGCCCTCCAGCAGGCATACAAGCCGGTCAAGGACCTGGTGAAGCTGAATTCCTCGCTGCAGCGCTCCGCCGCCGCCGCCGAGCGCATCTTCCAGCTGCTGGATTCCTCGACGGCACTGCCCGAACCGGAGAATCCGGTGCCATTCACCAGCTTCCATGACCGGATCGTCTTCCGGGATGTGTCCTTCCAGTACGGCTTCGAGCCGTGTGACCGCCCGGTGCTGCACCACATCGACCTGGCCATCCCCCGCGGCAGCCAGGTCGCACTGGTCGGCCAGACCGGCTGCGGCAAAAGCACGCTGGCGCTGCTGCTGGCGCGCTTCTACGACCCCGTCAGCGGCTCCATCACCATCGACGGCATCGACCTGCGCAATTTCAAGGTCGATGATTTCCGTGCCCAGGTCGGCATGGTGAGCCAGGACACCTTCCTGTTCAACACCACCATCGCGGAGAACATCCGCTATGGCCGTCCGGAAGCCGGCGACGGAGAGGTCCGCCGTGCCGCCATTGAGGCCAACGCCCTGGAGTTCATCGAGCAATTCCCCGACGGCTTCAACCATGTGGTCGGCGAGCGCGGGCAGCTGCTCTCCGGCGGACAACGCCAGCGCATCGCCATCGCCCGGGCCATCCTGCGCAATCCGCCCATCCTGATCCTTGACGAGGCCACCAGCGCGCTGGACACTGTCACTGAACGCCTGGTCCAGGATGCGCTCAACAACGTCATGAAGGACCGCACGGTCCTGGCCATTGCCCACCGCCTCTCCACCATCCGCAACGCCGATCAGATCGTCGTGATGGATGGCGGGCGGATCATCGAGCGCGGAACCCACGACGAGCTGATGGCCGGCGGCACCGGCGCCTACCGGCGGCTTTACGACGAGATTTCCAAGGACAGCATTACAGAGGATCAGAGTGGCGTCTCATAGATCCGTCCGGAGTTCCACGGGCATTCTCGCGTCAATCTGGTAAAAAAAAGCGCGAAATTGCCGCGGATTTGCGAGGCACCACGGCTGGCAGGCACTATCACTCATGAGTGAATTTCTCTACGGCATAAATCCGGTGGGCGAGGCCGTCATGGCGGGTCGCCGCGCCATCCACACGATATTTTGCGCCCAAGGCACCGAGGCAAATCCGCGAATGCGGAAGCTGGCGAACGCGGCACGCAGCCGGAACATCCCGGTCAGCTGGATCAGCCGAGCCGAAGTGAGCGCCAAGGCCGGCACCCGCGAAAACCAGGGCGTGTGCGCCCAGTGCGACCCGTTTCCATACACGCCATTTGCGGAAATCCTCGGTGCGCCGCGGATGGTGCTGCTGGACAACATCGAGGACCCTCACAACATCGGCGCAATCATGCGCAGCGCCGAAGTGCTGGGATGGAAGAATGTGCTGTTGCCGCGGCGCGGTGCGGCGCTGGTATTGCCTTCAGTGGCCAAGACCGCCGCGGGCGCCTGCGAATACCTCAATATCGCGGTGAACTGTTCTGCCAACCAATATGTGAAAATCGCCCAGGAAAATGGCTACACGGTAGTGGCGCTGGACGGCGACGGCAAAAGCACCTTCGAGACGGTGAGGGCGCAGGCCCCCGAAAAGCTCCTCCTGGTGGTCGGCGGCGAAGACTCCGGCGTCGGACAATTCATCAAGATGAACGCCCAGCATGTCCTGGCCATCCCCCAGTCCGGCCGTGTCAACTCCCTCAATGCCAGCGTAGCTGCGGCATTGGCGCTCTTTGAGCTGAGATAACGGAGAGGGCAACGGAGAAGAACGGAGGGCAACGGAGAAGAACGGAGGGCAACGGAGAGGAGCGGAGGATAATGGAGGGGGGAAAACGGAGGGGAACGGAGAAGAACGGAGGGGAGAAAACGGAGGGGAACAACGAAGAGGACAACGGAGGGGAATCCACCCCCGCCCAAAAGCCCTTCCTCGCGCGCGCGACCTTATAGGTGGGCCATGTACCCCATAGGCGCTAACTTATTCTTTAGATTCTAAGAGCGAAACTTCAGGAAATT
>CAKUJM010000024.1 GCA_934661755.1 uncultured Lentisphaeria bacterium
CCCCCCCCCCCCCCCCCCCCCCGTTCCCCGCCACACACACACCACCAACTCCCACGATTTCAGGATGCTGTCGCCGCAGACAATCAAGCGTTTCCGCCGTTTCCGGCAATTCCGGCGCTCATGGTGGTCATTGATAATGCTTGCGGCGCTCTACATCCTGTCGCTGGGCGCGGAGCTGTTCTGCGGCAGCCGCCCGCTGGCGATCCGCCATCAGGGACGGTGGTATTGGCCGCTGTTCGCCTTCCATGCCGAAAGCCAGTTCATTCCCGGCGGCGGCGCGAATCAGGCGGATTATCTCAAATTGCATCGGCAGGGCGCATTCAAGGACAGCCTGGTGATCTGGCCGGTGATAAGGAATGACCCCTACCGGATCATCCCCCAGGACGAAATCGCCCCGCATCTGCGGTGGCATCTGCAGCTGGTGCCGCGGCCACGGGTGGCGGGGCTGGTGGTCGGCGCCGACCTGGTTGTCCGCAGTGGCGGCGGCCTGGAGGCGCTCCTGCCGCCGGATTGCCTGCCGCTGGCAGGGCGGCGGCTGGATGAGCTGTGGGAGCTGCCGGATGGGCTGCTTGACCAGATTGCCGCGCGGATCGCGGGGAAGGCGTGCGCGGGTGCGCAATTCGTCGTCGCGCCAGCCCGCGGCGGCGTGGCGGGGCTTCCCCCGGTGCGGGTGGTGCTGGCGCAATCCGGCGCCCGCGCCCGCAGTCGCGCATCAATCCGGATGCGGCTTTTCGAGGACGCCGGGCCTTCAATTGCCCGGGTGCGCCAGTGGTGGTTCGAGCCGGGGGCGGTCCGTCCCCGGAATGACGCCGACGGCTTCGAGGCGCTGCCGCCGGATCTGCGATGGCAGTCGCGGCAATTGCTGGAGCACGGCCGTGAGGATGCGGTGGAATGCGTCGTGGATGGAGCGCCGTTCACGCTGGAATGCGGACGCGAAAATGCGCGCTTTCCCTTCCGGCCATTCGCCGGCCATTGGCTGGGGCTGGATGACGCCGGCCGCGATGTCTTTGCGCGCATCTTCTATGCGCTGCGGCTGTCGCTCAACTTCGGGATGATCCTGGTGGTCTGCTCGCTGGCCGGCGGCTCGCTGGCCGGCATGGCCCAGGGCTATCTTGGCGGAAAATGCGATATGATCGGCCAGCGCCTCACCGAAATCTGGAGCGCACTGCCTTTTCTCTACATAATGATCCTGATGGGGGCGATTTACGGCACCGGATTCCTGCTGCTGCTGGCATGCTATGCGCTCTTCAATTGGATTGGCATATCGTATTACATGCGCGCCGAGACGCTGCGGCTTAAGAAAATGCCGTATGTCGAAGCCGCACGATGCCTCGGCGTCCCCGGCTGGCGGATCGTGCTGAGGCATATCCTGCCCAATGCGCTGGTGCCGCTGATCACCTTCTTCCCGTTCTCGCTGGTCGGCACGGTGGGGGCGCTGGCGGCGCTGGACTACCTGGGGTTCGGATTGCCGCCGCCAATGCCGTCGCTGGGAGAATTGCTGGCCCAGGCGCAGGCGCAACGCCATGCATGGTGGCTGATCCTCTATCCGTCAATGGCGCTGTTCGCGGTGATGATCCTCGGGGTCTTCATCGGCGAGGGGGTGCGCAACGCCTTCGAACCGCGTACACGCCAGGTGCTCAAATAAATCCGCCGTCGCGGCGGCGGGAACAATATGCTGGTGCGCGGAACAGGACTTGAACCTGCACGGGATACCCCATTGGAACCTAAATCCAACGCGTCTGCCATTTCGCCATCCGCGCGCACTGCCGCATAATATACCGCCGCAAGTAAAAACGGCGGGGCGCAGGCCTGGGGGTGGGAGGCGCCGGCCCCCAGGCCATGGCAAACCTATTTCATCCCCCAGACCAGCAGGATGAAGATGTAGACAAAGAACAGAAAGCCGAAGATGGCGTACCAGAAGGATTTGCTTTGAAGGAATGCCCAATGGTGCGCATCGCGTCGTTCCTTGAGCTGCGCCAGGGCCTCGGCCAGGCGCCGGTCCTTGAGCATGAGCTCGCGGTCGGTCGCGTCAGGCTGCAGCTGGCGGTATTGCCGGAAGTCCACCTTCGGCGAACTGGGAGAACTGGGCGAACTGGGGGGATTGGGCTGGTCGTCGGAGTTGCTCATGATTTCTTCCTCCGTTGGGGCGCGGCCTTGCCCTACTGCCCCGCATAGATCCATTCCAGCAGGGATTTGGCCAGGGCGTCGCGATGGCGGCCATTGTCGGCACCCTGGACTCCCATGAGCACGATGATCACGGTGCGTCCATTGCGGGTGCAGGTGACAGAGATGCAATATCCGGCGGTGGCGGTATAGCCGGTCTTGAGGCCGTTGACTCCGGGCACGCGGGCGCGCAGCAGCTTGTTGGTCGAATGCAGGTCAAAGCGCTTGGTGTCCTCGCGGATGCAGTCGGATGCGACCGCGGCCCATTTCATGATTTCCGGGAATCCCAGCGACCGTTCGGTGAGATATGCCACATCAAGGGCGGATCCGAGGTTTTCAACCCTCCCGCCGGCACGGTCGATGGGAAGCCCGTTGGGGTTGTAGAACTGCATGCCGGAAAGCCCCAGCTGGCGGGCGCGGTGGTTCATCGCCACCACCCCCTCCTCGATATCGCCGCCGCCGATGAATTTGCCGGCGATGGCGGCGCAGTCGTTGGCGCTGGAGATGATCATGCACTTGACGAACTCGGAAAAGGTCAGCTTGTCCCGGGGATCCAGGTAGACTCCGGAGATGCGCCGCGCCCGCAGATACCTGACATCGTCGTTGGTGACCTTGAGCACCGACTGCATGGTGAGGGACGGGTCGGAGTCGACCTTCTCGATGAGCATCTGGGCAGTGAGCAGCTTGGTGAGCGATGCGATCGGGTAGGCCTTGTCGGATGACTTCTCCCATAGTATCGACCGGCTGGCGACGTCGATGGCCACTCCCGCACGCACGTCATTGAGGCTCCGGCGCAATTTCTCCGGCATGGGCCGCAACGCCTCGCGATAGAATCCGCGATGGTATGCCGGGAAGGCGGATGCCGCCGGGACCTGCGGCGACGGACGGCGGACCGGCGTGGTCGGCGTGGCCGGCGTGGCCGGCGTGGCCGGCGTGGCCGGCGTGGCCGGTTGCGGCGTCACTGGCGTTGGCGTTGGCGTGGCGGGAGGCACGGGCGCATCCGCATTGATTCCGTCAGGAGTGGCCACGGGCGCCGGCGCCATTTCGGCTGCCGGCGGCTGGACGGCGGCCGATGGCGGGGACGGCCGCCAGAATAGCCGGATCCCCACCAGGAGATGCACCATGGCCACAATTATGAATACAATCAGATTCCGCAGGCCATTCTTCATAATCTGGTCATAGCTGTTCGGTGTCCGGCGTGGTGAAGGCGTCATTGGCCTGGCGGGCAAGTTGCCGGAGGTGCTTCTGGCGTTCGCGGCGCCTCCGCCGGCGCTGCCGCTTGGCCTCGGCACGGGCCTCGTCCGCCGTATTCGGGGGTGGCGTGAAGGTGATGGTGTTGCCGTCGTCGGCAATCTCGCCGGCGACCCGACCATCATCCGCGTCAACGGCGTCATCCGCATCCTCCGCGGGCAATGGCTTCGGTGCGGACTTGCCACGCAAGATGCTGCGTGGGAGCTGCTGGTCCGCATAGCCATCCGGCAATTCGGCGATGAGCTGCGGATCCCAGCCGAAGGCCTGTACCAGCAGTGCGCCCAGCGCCCGGGCATAGCGATATTCGACATTGCCTATCGCCCGCGGGGAAATCGGCCGCTTCAGCAATTTGGGCACGAGGTCGAGGATGGTCAGGACGCGCTCGGACAACACCCGCGGGACCATGAAGCCCTCGAAGAGCACCTCCAGTACCCGCGGCGCCACATCGTCGAGATGGAGGCTCCCAGACCAGAAATCACCGGGATGCTCGGGGTTCATCGCCGCCATCATGAATGGCATGGTGACGGTGGAGAGGGCCAGGCCGCGTGAATTGGAATACACGCCGCGCCGCATCGCCTCGCCACGAAGCTTGAGCAGATGGCGCACCACAGTGCCTTCCTGTTCATCCCAGCTGGCGTCCAGGGTCGGCCAGAAGTGCTTGAGGAAGCCGTATTGGTGCATAACCTCGAGGGTGCGGGGCGCGGCGGGATGGTTGAAGATCTTGAGCAGCTCCTCGAAAAGCCGCGCCGGCGAGGCCATGGTGATCTTGGCGGCATGCTCGCGCAGCACCCGCTCCAGCTGCGGCTCAAGGACGAAGCCGTTCTGGGCAACCAGCTTGAGGGCGCGCAGCATCCGCACCGGATCCTCGTCCATGCGCTCGGCGGGCCGGCCGATTGCCCGGACAATGCCGTGGCGGATGTCCTCCAGGCCGCCATGCAAGTCAATGACCCCCTGGCTGCCGACGACATCGAAGAACAGCGCGTTCACGGTGAAGTCGCGGCGCCCGGCGTCATCCTGGAGAGTCCCGAAGCAGTTGTCGTTCCAGATCATCACGCCGTCGCTTTCGTACTTCCCCTTGCGCTCGGAGGCGCTGGGGCGCCTGCGGAAGGTGGAGACCTCGTAGAGCTTGTTGTCGGCATAGACATGCGCCAGGCGGAACCGCCGCCCGATGATGTGGCAGCGGCGATGGCCGAAGACCCGCTTTACCTGCTCGGGGGTGGCATTGGTGGAGATGTCGTAGTCCTTCGGGGAGGCGCCGATGAGCAGGTCGCGGACCGCGCCGCCGACGATGTACGCCTCGAAGCCGGCGCGGGCAAGCTCGCGGACAATGCCGCATGGCGTCGGATCCAGCTTTTCGCGCAGGGAATCCAGGTCAATTGAAAAATCGGGGGAAGGCATGTGCGGGAATGATGGTGATGGCCCTGCAGGGCCATCACCGGTCTGGCGTCATCGGGCTACTTGCGCTTGCCGAGCAGCTTGATCATGTAGAGGAAGATGTTGATGAAATCAAGATAGAGGTTGAGCGCCGCCAGGATCGCCAGGCCGTTGTGGCCGCACCCCGCCTCGTTGAGATTCTTGATCTTCTGGGCGTCGTAGGCGACCAGCCCGACGAAGATCGCCACGCCGATATAGGACAGCGCCAGGTCCAGTCCGCTGGAGCGCAGGAAGAGATTGACCAGCGAGGCGATGACGACCCCGAGCAGCCCCATCAGCAGGACGTTGCCGATGGTGGTCAAGTCGCGCTTGGTGATGAATCCGTAGAGCGACATGACGCCGAAGGTGGCGGAGGTGATGACGAAGCATTGGGCCACCGACCCCAGCTGGTAGGCCAGGAAGATCACCGACAGCGTGACTCCGTTGAGCGCGGCATAGCCGATGAAGGCGAGGAAGGCCACGAATGCCGGCAGCTTCAGGCATACAAACGACAGCGCGAAGACGATCACAAATTCCGCAATCAGGCAGGGCTTGACCCACGGCAGGAATTTCTGCGGCTCGACATGGACTCCGAGGTAGTAGCTCAGGCCGGCGGTGACCAGCAATCCGAGGGTCATCAACGCATAGACCTTGTTGAGGAAATTTACCTGCGGCATCGCGAACTGCTTCGGCTGCGCCAGGGGTTCCTCCCGGCGGAAATCGGGTTCAAGATTGAGATCCATGGATGGTGTGCCTCCTGCGTTTTTAGAATCAGGTGGAAAAAGTTGTCGAAAAAGCCCGTGGTCAGAACAAGGTCGGCTGCGCCACCGGGGCGAAGGAACGGCGATGCTCGGGGCAGGGGCCCAGGCGGTTGAGCGCCACCAGATGGGCGGAGGTGCCGTAGCCCTTGTTGACCGCAAAGCCGTATCCGGGATAACGCGCGTCCAGC
The DNA here is from genome assembly GCA_934661755.1 of uncultured Lentisphaeria bacterium. GTDB lineage: Bacteria > Verrucomicrobiota > Lentisphaeria > Oligosphaerales > Oligosphaeraceae > CAKUJM01. Next base: position 5,777 of record CAKUJM010000024.1, read on the forward strand.
TGCACCATCAGCGCGTCACGGGTGGTCTTGGCCAGGATGCTGGCGGCCGCGATCGACGCGGAAGAGCCGTCGCCCTTGACAATGAAGCGCACCGGACAGGGGAAGGGCGCGAAGCCCAGTCCATCGACCAGGGCGAATTGCGCGCCCAGCCGCAACGCGGCCTCGCGCATCGCGTCCTGGGTGGCACGGAGGATATTCATGCGGTCAATCTGGGCGGCGGAACGCATCACCACCGCATAGCGCACCCGCGGATCGGCCTTGAGCGCGGCCGCCAGCTCGTCCCGTCGACGCTCCGTGAGCTTCTTGGAGTCGTTGACCGGCAGGTCGAAGGACTCCGGCGGCAACGGCAGCGCGACTGCGGCCACCACCACCGGACCAGCCAGCGGCCCCCGGCCGGCCTCGTCGATGCCGGCCACCACCGCCCCCGGCGGCAGGCCGGCGGCGCACTCCAGCTCATGACGGAATGGCCTTGCGATCGCTGTCATCAAATCGGAATCGCGGCGCAGATAAACACAAAAAGGACCCGGGGGATGGTCTGGACCGCCTCCCCGTGTCCTTTTGGCAGTGAAACGCAAATGCGCTCAATTAGCCGCGCACATCTGCGGACTTGACCTTGGCGGCCTTGCCGACCTGGCCACGCAGATAGTAGAGCTTGGCATGGGAGGTCATGCCGCGGCGGGTGACCTTGAAGGAGGCCAGGCGCGGGGAATGCACCGGGAAGACACGCTCGACACCCTGGCCGGCCTGGACCCGGCGCAAGGTGATGGTGCTGGCAATGCCAGTGCCCTTCTTGGCAATGATGACTCCGGAGAAATTCTGGATGCGCTCCTTGCCGCCCTCGATGATGCGGACGCCCACCTGGACGGTGTCGCCGACATTCATCTCCGGCAGGTCGGCCTTCAGGTTCTCCTGGCGGATTTTCTCAATGGTGTTCATGGTAGATGACTCCTTGTCGCTTATTGTTGTCAATGAAATTGCTCTCAGAGCAGATCCGGACGGCGGCCGACGGTGCGCACGATCCGCTGCTCCAGACGCCAGGCGGCGATCTCCTGGTGGTTGCCGGAAAGCAGCACCTCCGGGACCTTCATTCCCTTGTAGTCGGCCGGCCGGGTGAATTGCGGATACTCCAGCAGCGCCTCGTCGCCAAAGGACTCCTCTGCGGAAGAGGCGTCATTGCCGAGGGCGCCGGGAAGCAGCCGGACCACGGCGTCGGCGACGACCGCCGCCGCCAACGCGCCATTGGTCAGCACGTAGTCGCCAATCGAGATTTCCTCGTCCATGAGGCACTGCCGGGCGCGTTCGTCAATGCCCTCGTAGTGTCCGCAGACCAGGACCAGGTGGTCCAGCTTGGCAAAGCGGCGGGCGGTCGGCTGGTCGAAGCGCCGGCCTTGCGGGCACATGAGCACCACATGCGAGCCGGGGACGGCCACGTCCCGCAGGCATTCGAACAGCGGCTCCGGACGCAGGACCATCCCCACCCCGCCGCCATACGGCATGTCGTCCACCGTCTTGCGGGCGTCATGGGCGTAGTCGCGCAAATCAATCAGGTTGATCTTGACCACGCCTTCCTTCCAGGCGCGGCCGATGATTGATTCGCCCAATGCGCCCCGGCAAATGGCGGGAAACAGGCTGACGATGTCAATCTGCATGGATCTGTCTTCTAAGCTGCTGAATATATGGGAGGGTGGGGATGCCGGGGGGCGTCAGTCGTCCATCACATCCACGGTGGCACGGAATCCGAGCCTGGCGGCGCTGCCGGAGACCAGCAGCCTCAGCGCCGCGATGGTCTTTCCGCTTTTCCCGATGATCTTGCCGATGTCCCGCTTGAAGCAGTGGATCTGGATGACATTGAGGTCGCCCTTGGCGAGGCTTTCAAGCCGGACCTGTTCCGGCTGATCCACCAGCGCGCACACCACATACTTGACGAAGCCCTGGATTTTCTCCAGGGACTCGGCGCTCGGCGCACCGCTCCCGCAATCGCTTTCCACTGCGGGGGCGCCCTCGACAATCTCCGGCATGGCGGCGGCCTTGGCGGCCGTGCCGCTGCCGAAGATCTTTTTCAGGAAGGAAAAGGCCATGATGCTCCCGGAATGCGGAGATTATGCCTCGGCGTCCGCGGCGGGCGCGGCGGCTTCAGCGCCATCCTCGGCGGGCGCGGCCTTGACTGCCTTGGCGGCCGGCGCGGCATTCTTGATCGGCGCGGGGGCGGCGGGGAAGGGCTTGCCCTCCTTGGCGCGCTTGATGATGGCCTTGACGGTGTCGCTGGCGGTGGCGCCGACGGACAGCCAGTATTCGGCGCGCTCGAGATTCAGCTTTTCGTTGCTGTGGCGCGGATCATAAAGCCCGAGGTTTTCGATGAAACGGCCATCACGCGGGGAACGGGCATCTGCGACGACGATACGCCAGCAGGCGGCGCTCAAGGCGCCGGTACGACGAAGGCGAATTTTTACAGCCATGGTACTCTCTTGAACTAGTTATGCAATCAGTTATGTAAAAAAGCGGTGGTGAATTGTAAACGGGATAATATAACCCTGTTTTGAAAACTCGCAATAACGCGGTAGCCCTCCGATGGTTACGGCGGCCATCGCCGCCGGCCGCTTTGCCCCTCCTGTCCTTCCGCTGCCGCCGGCGGCGGCGTCAGGGCCGCCGGCCCTTGCGGCCCTCCCAGAAGTGCTCGCCCCATGCGGACTTGGCGTTTTTGCCGCATTTGGCGCTGTTGCGCATTGCCGGCCGGCTCCTCTCCGACGCCGTGGCACCGGTGGCCGGTGCCGCCGTCGCCGGCCGGATTTTGCCTGACAGCGCCTTTGCCGCCAGGAAGGCGGTGGCGAAGGCGGCATGGAGGTTGTATCCGCCGGTGGGGCCGTCGATGTCCAGCACTTCGCCGGCGGCATATAGCCCGGGGAGACGCCGGCATTCCATGGTGTCGGGGCTGAATTCCTCGCGGGCGAGTCCGCCGACAGTGACGATTGCCTCCTTGATCGCTCGCGGGCGGGTGCCGCCAATGGCGAGCCTTTTGAGCGCCTCGGCGTCGAGCCGCCGCAGCGCGGTGGCCAGCCACTGTGCGAACGCGCCCGGCATTCCGAGGGCATTGAGCAGCCGTGCCGGGGAGTCGATCCGCGTCTGCAATTGCCAGATGCGCCTCTCCAGCGACGGCGCATCGGATTGCGGGAAGAGGTCGATGGCGATGGTGCCGCGTCCGGGCAGGTTGCCGCGGGCCGCCAGGCGGTTGAGGTCGTAGATGGCGCTGCCGCGCATGAGGCCGCGGTCGATCACCAGGTTGCCGCGGCATGGCGGCAGTCCGTCATAGGAAAGCGCGACATCGGGCAGCTCGACCGGCATCTGGCAGCTGAGGCCGGCCAGCGCGCAGTCGCGGGGCAGTTCCTGGGCGACCAGTCCGGCGCGGGCGGGCTCGAACTTGATCCCGAGCTGCCGGCTGAAGCGCTCGCCGTCGCCGGTCGATCCGGTCTTGGGATAGGAGAAGCCGCCGATGCAGAGCAATGCCGCGGGCGCCTCCAGCGTCAGGCATCGGCTCTGGATGATCCATCCGCCGCCGTCCTGCCGGCGGATGGATTCGACCGGGCAGTTGGTGATCAGCGGCACTTCGCAGTCGCGGAGGCGGTCCATGAGGGCGTGCAGCACGTCATCCGCCTTCCCGGAGGCCGGATAGAGCCGTCCGCCGCTGACGACGCTCTCCAGGCCCATGGCGGCGAATTCGCGCCGCAGCGCCTCCGGCGGCAGCGCGGCGATGGCGGCGCGTAGAAACGGCGCCACCGGCTGTCCATAGGCGCGCAGCAGCTCCGCCGGCGTGCCCTCATGGCTGAAATTGCAGCGGTTGTTGCCGCACATCAGCAGCTTCTGGCCGGGGCGGTGGCGGCGTTCGACCAGCACGGTGCGCAATCCGGCCCGGGCCGCCAGTCCGGCGGCAAACAGTCCGGCGGCGCCGGCGCCGACGACAATCAGATCAGGTGAGGATGCGGCGGACATGGCTTAGGGGAGTATTTCGTCCAGTGTCGGCTGGAGGATTTTTGCCCGCCAGCCGGTGATGATCCGCATGCCGTCCGTCGGCAGCTTCTGGAGCCGCCGCCACACCAGCGCGTCGATCTGGCCGCGGGTGGCCAGGAGCACCGGGTCGATCTGACGCTCGGCGGCGCGTTTCTGCACCAGCTTGGCGATACGGTTGGAGAGGATCTGGATTTTGGCCTTGAGCGCGGGGGTGTTGCGCGGCTCGGCGTGTGGCGGCGGCGCATCCTCCGCCTCGGGCGCACGCGCCAACGCCTCCAGCATCTCCTCGCCATAGGCGCGGATGACGGCGCCGCGTGCCATCGGCATCGACCGCAAGGCATTGATGTTCCGGGGGCGGTTCTGCGCCAGCCATATTAGCTGTTCGTCCCGCAGGATGCGGTTCCGGGTGATGTCGTCACGGCGGGCGGTGGCTTCACGCCAGATGGCCAGATGACGGATGAGCGACTGCCCGGACGGCGGGCATTTGGCCATGAATCCCTGGAAGCGGTGGCAGGCATGCTCCAGCGGCGGCTCAAGATAGGACTGCGGGTCGCTGAATTGGCGCATCTCGTCCAGATAGAAATCCCAGTTGCCATTGGCGCGGAGCCGCCCCTCCTGGATTTTGGCGATCTGGGGAAGCAGCGCCACGTCTCCGGCGGCATATTCGAGCTGGCTGGCGGTCAGCGGCCGCTGAAGCCAGTCGCTGCGGGTCTCGCTTTTCTCCAGGACAATGCCCAGCTCGGACTCGATTACGGCCTTGAGCGACAGCTTGGCGTCCTTGCCGTAGAAGCCGCAGGCGGTCTGCAGGTCAAGGATGGCCCGGGGGAGGCATGAGTGCGGGCCGCCGCAGGCGCGCACCAGGATCGGCAGGTCGTTGCATCCGCTGAACACCAGCTTGGGGCGCGAGGCGTCCGACAGCAGATGCGACAGCTCCCGCCAGTCGGTTATGGCCAGCGGGTCCACGATGGCGCATTGGCTGGGCGAAACCGCCAGTTGCACCAGCGCCAGAACCGGATGATAGGTGCGGGTGGAGTCGAATTCGGTGTCGATCGCCACCGGCGTCTCCGGTGGCAGCTGGCGGCAATGGCGCTGGAAGGCGTCGTTGCTGTCCAGCCATAGGGCGTTGTTGGCAGATGGTTGCGACATGGGGGCGAGGGTGGCGGCACAAATCCGCAAACTGCGGCCGCCGCGCGGATTCAGAAAAAGGGGAATGGCGGTTAATATAACCTGAATCCGTGGGTACAGGGTTTTTCGCCGCCGCCGCTCCAGGCCGCATCCGCCAGGCAAAGGGTGCGCCCGCCATGGGGCATGGGCGCACCGCCGCCGGCCAGCGATGCGGCATTATATTGTGCGTTCCTGTAATTGCATGGCAATTCCGCCAGGATGGCACTCAAAAAATGCCTGCGAGGCCCTCGGTGGATTTGGCGCGATGACCAATCCCGCGCCATTTGCGCACCGTGCGCTCCCTGCACGCATGACCACCAAAAAAAATGGCTCCCCTGGCAGCCGCCTCGCGCCCCCCCCCTGGATTCACGAATCCAGGTTTTCTCCCCAAAAAAGCGTAGCACGATATCCAATGACTCTCAATGCATTTTTGCTGATCCTGGCCTCGGTGGTCCTGCACGCCACCTGGCATTTCCTCTGCAAGGCACGCAAGCCGGTGCCTGCATTCTACATCCTGGTGTCGGGGTCGAACCTCGTCTTCCTGCTGCCTTTTCTGCTGACTGCCGGAATCGCGGCGTCGCAACTGCCATGGAGATTCTACCAGATGGCCGCGCTTGGCGGACTGTGCGGCGTGGTCTGCGACATCGGGCTGTCACGGGCATATCGCCTGGCGGACATCTCGCTGGCATACCCGCTGGCACGGGCGCTGCCGGTGCTGATGACCGCCGTGACGACCATCATCTTCGGCATTGGCAAGACGCCGTCGCCGCTGGCGCTGGCGGGCATGGCCATCATCATGGCCGGATGCGTCATGATGCCGATGAAAAGCTTCGCCGACATGCACTGGAGGAATTACTGGAACCGCGCGTTGCTGGGGGTGCTGGTGGCGGCGGCCGGCACCACCGGATATACCATTTTTGACAGCATCGGGCTGCGGCTGCTGGCGGAAAACACCGCGGGGCTGTCCACGCTGCACGCCGCCGCCGCATATGCCGCCATCCGCGAGATGTTCCTCCTGGCTTCGCTGTGCCTGTATGTCGGAAGCGTGCCGCAGGAACGGTCGATGCTGACGCTGGAGTTGTTCCGCCATCCGCATCCCTACCTGGCGGGGGTGTTTGCCGGCTGCGCTTATATAATGGTGCTCATGGCCATGACCATGGTGACCAATGTCAGCTTTGTGCAGGCATTCCGCCAGATGAGCCTGCCCGTCGGGGTGCTGATGGGGATGGTGTTCCTGCATGAGAAATGCCCGGCGGTGAAAATGCTCGGCATCGCGCTGGTGATCATCGGGCTGGTGCTGGCCGCAGTGGCATGATCCCCAAGCCCGCCGCGCGCGCCGTCGCTTGGGCAATTTGGGGCAATCCGGTCGCAAAATATTATATTCTGCCGTCTACCGAAAAATAAACTGGCGCGGCGGTCCGTGATTCCGTGGGAAAGAGTCCATGGCCATGCGGGGCGTCACGCCAAATTCCGCGAAGACGGGCGGCTTGCGCCAAAGTTTTCCCATTCCCCCGGCCGCATGCCGCCGGGATGGCTGCAGACGGCGCAAAAGCGGCTCTCTGCGCGGATCCATAGCATAACCGAGGAAGAAGATACCATGCCAGCGAACAATGCAGTAGGCAGCAAGATCAAGGGGCTGCGTGAATTGCGCAGCGTCACGGTCGAAGAGCTTAGCGAGCGCACCGGCCTGAGCCCGGAGCAGATTCTCAAGATTGAGGGCGGCGAAGTGGCCGCGTCACTGACACCGCTGCTGAAGATCGCCCGCGGACTTGGATGCCGCCTGGGGACCTTCCTGGACGACACCTCGATCGCCGGACCGGTGGTGAGCACGCCCGGAGAAGGCGATGACCGCGCAGTGCGCTTCGTCGGCGCCGGCGACCGGAACGGGCTGGTCTTCCATGCGCTGGCGGCCAACAAGGCCGACCGCAACATGGAACCCTTCATCATCGATGTCAATCCGCCGGCCAGCGGCGATTACGAGGTGTCCTCCCATGAAGGCGAGGAATTCATGTACGTGCTCTCCGGCGAACTGGAAATCGACTACGGCCGCAAGCTCTACCACATCAAGGCCGGCCAGAGCATCTATTACGACAGCATTGTGCCGCACCATGTCCATGCGGCCGGCGGCAAGGCGGCGCGGATCCTCGCGGTTGTCTATGCGCCGCACTAACGGAGGTACGGCATGAGCAGCATCTATGACGCCAAGCTCTTCACCGAGAAGACGATCGGCGAGTTCTTCGAGGATCTGGCGGCGACACGGCCGGATCATCCGTTCATCATGTACCCGGATCGCGACCTGTGCTGGTCGTATGCGGATTTCTACCGGCGCACCGACGACCTGGCAAAGGGCCTGCTGTCGATCGGCATCCGCCGCGGCGACCATGTCGGAGTCTGGGCGCGAAATGTCCCGGAGTGGCTGACATTCATGTTCGCCACCGCCAAGATCGGCGCGGTGCTGGTGACCATCAACACCAACTACAAGATCCATGAGGTCGAGTATGTCCTGAAACAGTCGGACATGAAACTGCTGGCGATTGTCGATGGACAGCGCGATGTGAGCTACGTGGATATCGTCTACGAGCTGGTCCCGGAATTGAAGACCTGCCCGCGCGGCAAGCTCAGAAGCGCGCTGTTGCCGTGCCTGGAGAATGTCATCTACATCGGACAGGAAAAGCACCGCGGGATGTATACCACCGCGGAGCTCTTCCTGCTGGGCGAGTCGATCCCGGACGATCTCCTGGACCAGGCCAAGAAGGGCATCTCCAACTACGACGTGGTGAATATGCAGTACACCTCGGGGACCACCGGCTTCCCGAAGGGGGTGATGCTCACCCACCGCAACATCCTCAACAACGGCTTCTATATCGGCGAGCGCCAGAAGCTGACCGGCGACGACCGCGTGTGCGTGCCGGTGCCGCTCTTCCACTGCTTCGGATGCGTGCTGGGGGTGATGGCGGTCTTCAGCCACGGCGGGACCCTGGTGATGTGCGAACAGTTCGACCCGCTGGTGGTGCTGGCGTCGATCCAGAAGGCCCGGGCGACTGCCGTCTACGGCGTGCCCACGATGTACTACGCCGAACTCAACCACCCGATGTTCAAGATGTTCGACATGTCCAGCCTGCGTACCGGCATCATGTCCGGATCGCTGTGCCCGACTGAACTGATGCAGCGCGTGATCAAGGAAATGCACATGCCGGAAATCACCATCCCGTATGGCCTGACCGAGGCCTCGCCGGTCTTCATCATGTCCGGAACCGACGAGACGCTCGAACATCGCGTCAATACCGTCGGCACGGTCCAGCCCTGCGTCGAAGTCAAGATCATCGATCCGGAAAGCGGCGAGACGGTCCCGCCGAACACCCCCGGCGAAATCTGCTGCCGCGGCTATAACGTGATGAAGGGATACTACAAGATGCCCGAGGAGACCGCCAAGGCGATCGACAAGGACGGGTGGCTGCACTCCGGCGACATCGGCGAGGTGGATGAGGACGGATACTACCGCATCACCGGACGGCTTAAGGACATGATCATCCGCGGCGGAGAAAACATCTACCCCCGCGAAATCGAGGAGTTCCTCATGACCAATCCGAAGGTCGAACAGTGCGAAGTCGTCGGCGCCCCCGATGAAAAATATGGCGAGATCGTCTGCGCCTTCGTCATCCCCGCACAGGATGCCGCTGATCTCACCGAGGAGGATCTGCGCGACTTCTGCCGCCACCGCATCGCCTTCTACAAGACCCCCGCGCACTTCTTCATCGTCGACCACTTCCCCCAGACCGCGTCCGGAAAGATCCAGAAGTTCAAACTCCGCGAGCAGGCCCGGGAAATGCTGAAGAAGGAAGGGTGACGCCGCCCTTGGACAATTATGTTGTTATAATAAAGCGCGTTCTTCAAACTACGCATGGACGCGCGTCAAGCCCGACGCCAACCCCTCGGTTACCCGGGGTAGCAAGGGCGTCCCGCCCTTGGACAATTATGTTGTTACAACATGGCGCGTTCTTCAAACTACGCACGACGGCACGTCATGCCCGGCGCCAACCCCTCCGGCGCTGTCGCGCCACCTCCCCTTGCAGGGGAGGCTTTTCTTGTCGTGAGAACGTGAGCGCGGTCGTTTTACTGCCAGGCACGGACGCACGTCAGGCCCGACGCCAACCCCCAGGCCCCTCAGCCTCCCCTGCAAGGGGAGGTGCCGCCGACAGGCGGCGGAGGGGTTAACCGCGTGAGTGAACTTGCCCGGTGCATGTGTGTGTTGTCAACCTGTGTCTGTTTACAACATGGCGCGTTCTTCAAACTACGCACGACGGCACGTCAAGCCCGGCGCCAACCCCTCCGGCGCTGTCGCGCCACCTCCCCTTGCAGGGGAGGCACGCGGTCGTTTAACGGGCAGGCACTGCAAGGGCAGGGGAAATACGCCGGCTTCCGGCCTACCTGCGTTCCTGGCATTTCGGGCAATAGAAGGTGGAGCGGCCGCCGAGGGTGACGCATTGGATCGGCGTGCCGCATATGGGGCATGGCTGGTCCTTTTTGCCATAGATTTGCAATTCGCGGGCGAAACGCCCCTGGCTGCCGTCGACATTGCGGAAATCGGAGATGGTGCTGCCGCCGGCGGCGATGGCGCGCTTCAGGATCGTCTTTACGCAATCGGCAATTCGCCGGCATTGATCCAGGCCCAGGTCGCAGCCGGGAGTCAGCGGGTTGACTCCCGCCGCAAACAGCGCCTCGTTGGCATAGATGTTGCCGATGCCGGTGACGACGGCGTTGTCCATGAGCAGCAGCTTGACCGGCTTGTGGTGTCTCTGTGCAGCGTCATGCAGCCAGGATGCGTTGAATTTATCATCAAGCGGCTCGGCGCCCAGCTGCTCCAGGCATTGCGGAAGGCCGTCATCTCCCAGGGTGACGCATTCGAGCAATCCGAAGCGCCGGGGGTCTTCGAAGCGCAGGATGCGGCCGTCATCCAGGTGGATGAAGACATGCTCGTGCTTTCTTTTGGGGACTGTGCCGGACTCGACCCGTACGACTCCGGACATCCCGAAATGGAACAGCAGCGCGCGGCCGTCCGACAGGTCCGCGAGGACATACCGTCCGCGGCGGCGCACGCCGGTGAAGGATAGCCCGGGGAGCGCCGCGCCGCCCAGCGGCAGCAGGCTGGTGCGCAATTTGGGCGAGAAGACCTCGACATTGCGGATGACCCGTCCGCAGATGGCTTTTTCCAACGCGCGGGCGATATTTTCGGCTTCAGGCAGTTCCGGCATGGTGCGTCACGGATTCTGGAAGTGGTCGTTGACCGCCGGCTCGGGCGGCAGCGGGGTGTTGTTGTCCTGGGCGTCGCGGAGCTCGTCCGCCAGATCGGGGTCATCCCACCACAGGTAGATGCCGCTGTCGCCGCCATATTTTCCGAAGATCCCCGGCGGAGTTCCGAAGCGGTTCCAGCGCAGCAGCCGGGTGTAGCCGATATTCCATAGCAGGACATATGGCACTTCCTCGCAGAGGATCGCGTCGATCTGACGCAGGATCGCATTGCGCCCGGCCAGGTCGAAGCGCGTCTTCTGCTCTTCGATCAGCGCGTCCACCCGGTCATTGCGGAAGCCGGTGATGTTGACCGAGCCGTTGCGGCCGGCTTCACGTGAGGACCAGGCGCCCTCCGGATCCTTGAAGATCCCCATCGACCACGCCGCCCAGGTCATGTCGTAGTTGAACTCGTCCATGTCCTTGGCCCATGCCGACCAGTCCTTGTTGACGATGGTCATGCGGATGCCGACGGCCTTGAGCGACTCGTTGAAGACCGCGATGAATTTCTCATTGCCGCCGCGGTTGAGGAAGGCGAACTCGAAACGCCGCCCGTCGCGGGTGAGGACGCCGTCGTCGGGATTGACACGCCATCCGGCTTCAGCCAGCAGCTGCCGGGCTTTCGCGGGGTTGTATTCATATTCCGGGTTGGGATTGGGATGCGCCTTGTCGTAGAGGTCTTCCCAATATGAGCGGTGCAGGAAGTACTGGTCATGCATCATGGTGTGGTTCATCAGCTTGCGGTCAAGCAGATGCGCCAGCGCCTTGCGCACCCGGACATCCTGGAAGAGCGGCCGGCGCATGTTGATGGCGAAGCCCTGCATGCCGATGGGCTGGCGGTTGTACACCGCAGTGCGCAGGATCCAGTTGTTCCGGACGGCACGGCTTTCGGCGACCTGGTTCCATTGGGCGGCGCTATAGACGACGAACTGGTCCAGCTCGCCCTTCATGAAGGCGTCGTAGGCATTCTGCTGATCCTCGAAGAATCGCAGCTGCAGCTGTTCGAAGTTATAGGTCCCCTGCGATGCGGGGTAGTCCCGCCGCCACCAGTCGTGGCGCTTCTGCAGGACCAGCCGCTGGCCCTCGCGGAACTCCTTGATTTCATATGGCCCGGAGACTACCGGGAACTCGAAGTTGATGAGGTTGAAGTCCCGGGACGCGAAGGCGTGCCGGGGCAGCACGGCCATGCCGCCGATGGTGTTGAGGTTCTGCCAGTGGGTGCTTTTGGCATGGAAGCGGATGCCGCCGTCCGGCAGGAGCTGCGGCGGGTCGAAGCGCTCCAGGCCGAGCTTGAAGGGGCCGGTGAGGTTCTCCGGCTTCATGATCGCCTGCCAGGTCCAGAGGACGTCTTCCGCAGTCACCGGCTTGCCGTCGCTCCAGCGGGCATTGGGGTCGATCCAGAAGGTGAAGGTGCGTTTGTCCTCGGAGATGCTCCAGCGGCTGGCCAGGGCGGGTGATTCCTCGAGGGTGTCGCTGTCGCGCGAGAGCAGCGTCTCGTAGAGCAGCCCGAAGACCCGGGCGCTCATCACGTTGTTGTCGAGGTAGTAGTTGAGGCTTTTGGGGGATGGGCCCACCGCTTCGCGGAAGACTCCGCCGGCCATCGCCAGGCGGGGGGCGGCGGCCACATCCGGCTGCTCCTGCCAGCCGGGACGCGGGAAGAGCTGGTCGCCGCCGCAAAGCGGCAGGCACCACCCCGACAGGGCGGCGATCGCGGCGGCAATGGCGATGCGGCGCCCCATGGCTATAGCGCCTCCGGCATCAGGAAGTACATCATTCCGGGATGCATGGCGGCGCTGCCCGTCGCGGGCAGGCCCTCGATTTTCAGCGACGGCTGGCGGCCCAGCGACGAAAGGATCCCGTCCAGGAAGCCGCTGCCGCCCTTGACTTCAATCACCGGCGCGTCCGGGACTTCGCCCAGCTTCCGGGCCACGGCCACCGCGGCGTCGAATCCGCCCAGCTCGTCAATCAGGCCGTATTTGAGGGCGTCGGCGCCGCAAAGCGGCCGCCCGTCGGCGAAAAGGGCGCTGCGGACGGCCTCGGCGTCGGCGAAGTGCCGGGGGCGCCCGTCGGCGATGACCTGGCAGAACTCGTTGAAGGTCCGTTCGACGAGTTCCTCCATGTATGCGCGCTCCTCCGCAGTGGGCTCGCGCATCGGATTCATGATGTCCTTGAATTTGCCGGATCGGTAGACCATCGGCTTGACGCCGATCTTCTCCATGAGGCCATGCGCCTGGAGGCCGCTGATGATCACGCCGATCGATCCGGTGGTGGCCATGCGGTTGGCGACAATCCAGTCGCTGCCGGCGGCAATGAAGTAGCCGCCGGAGGCGCCCAGGGTGCGGATGCAGGTGACCACCGGCTTCCCGGCCTTCCGGCATGCATCCACCGCCTTGCGGATTTCGTCGCTGGCGACGACTTCGCCGCCGGGGGTGTTCATGTCCAGGATGACCGCCGCGATGCCGGAGTCGTCCTGGGCCTTGCGGATCGCCTTGCAGATGCGCTCCGCGCTGGCGGTGCTGCTGTCATCGGCGGTGAAGCTGCGCGGCGCGGTCAGGGAGATGACTCCCCGCACATTGATCTTGGCGATGCTGCGGCTGCCGCTGCCTTCGACGACCGTCCTGGAGGCGATGGGGCGCTCCGCCGGGCGGTCGCTGCTGGCCACTTCCGCGATGGAGCCGACAATCAGCGAGCAGCATCCGCCGACGAGGAGCAATACCCATACCAGCGGCAGCAGGCATCCAATCGCCATGCCCCAGCCGAAATAGCGCAGGCGGCCCGCCGGCGTCGGCGCCGGAGCGGGCGGGGCGGTGGTCTGGGAAGGCGGAGCAACAGTGGAGAAGTCGTCGTTGTTCATGATGTGGATCGCCTGTTGATTCAATGATTGGCATTGGTCCGGGCGCATGTCGCCGGAATTGGCCTGATGCCGGTACGGGGGTGTTTTTTTCGCGCATTGCCGGCGCGGCCTCCGACCATGCCGATAATATACGTCAGACGGCGTCATCCGGAGTGCCTGTCCGTCATTGAACGCCCGGGGGCTCCGGCGGGGCATTCATTGGTCTTTGCGACGCAATCCGATGGCAAGCGGATAGTACAGGTACTTGAAGTACCAGCTGGCCGGCAGCAGCCAACGGTGGGATTGTTTGCGGTCGCAAAGCAGCAGCAGGCATCCGGCAATGCGCCGGGGGCGGGAGGCGTGGCGCAGAAAGCGCCGGAAGTTCTTCGCTCCATCGCCATCCAGCAGGGTTCTGACTGCCGCCAGGCGCCCTTCCGGCGGATGGCGGTTGCGGTTTTTCGGAAAGAAAAACTCGTCATAGAATGGCGCCAGCCAATTGCGCTGCCAAATGTGGAATACCTGCTGCGGAACCTCGGGTTGATTGAGCGCAAAGGCGATGAGTGACCGCAGGACGGTGGCCAGCGCCTGGGCGCGATGGGGGTTGGGCGAATGCATGATCGAGCCCGCGCGCTGACGATAAAGGATGATCACCTTGTCCATCAGCAGCACGCTTTTTGCCAGGTAGAGCGCTCGTGGAGTCCATTCCTCGTCTTCATGTACCAATCCGGGGACAAAACGCAGGCGATGGGCATTGAGGAAGTCCATCCGGCAGACCGTCATATAGGCGATGGCGTTGAAGAAGCATTTGTCTCCCCGCAGGCGGCAGGTGGCGTCGGGACCGGACAGCACCCGGCCATCATCGCCAGGTGGAATATTGCTGATTGTTGTCGCAGGTGAAATGTCCTCATCCCCCTGGTCATTGAAGCTCCTGGCGACAAAATGGATCAAGTCCGGATGATTGGCACGGTCGATGCCTTGCGACAGGCAGCACAGGGCATCGGCGGCCAGCAGATCATCGCCATCCAGGAAGAGGGCGTATTCGCCGTTGGCGTGTTCCAGTCCGGTATTGCGTGGGGCGGCCGGTGAACCGCTGCGGGGCTGGGTGAAAATCCGCCAATTCGACTTGCCCTCCGCCGCCTTGCTGCATTGCGCCAATGTATCGTCGGCGGAGTCCTCGACCACCAGCAGCACCTCGTAGTCCCGGCAGGATTGCGAAGCCAATGACGATGCCAACGGGGCAATGTATTTGCCGACATTGCAACAGGGGACGATGATGGAGAAGCGCGGATTCATTTCTGCCTTCGGTCACGCAGTTTCATCAATGGGAAGTACACTCCGCGGAAGTAGAGCCGCGGCAACCACATTCCCAGCCGGCGGGAGAGCAGGAGGAGTCGCATTCCGACACGCTTGGGCCATCCCGCCATCCCGATAAACTCGCGCAAGGTCTCCCCGGAGTCGCCATCCATAAGCATGTCGCGGACTGTCCGGCGGTCATGCCACGAAAATTTGCGATCGTAGATGGGATTGAAAAAGTACCAGATGAACAGCGAAAGCCACTGGCTGGCCCAGATCCGCCGCACTGCCGGAATGACCTGATGCCGGCTTAAAAATGCCGGCAGATGGGCAAATTGCCTGGCGAGGTCGAACAAAACCCGCGGTGAAGACTCGGTCATGACGGAATTTGGCCGCCGTCGATAGTGGTAGAGCGGCCGGGGCAGGAAGGCCATGCGCCGGGCCAAATACCAGCAACGCGGCGTCCACTCGAAATCCTCCAGAATCAAGCCGGCATTCTTATGGAGGCGGTTTTCCCGCAGGAATTGTATCCGGCAGATATTCAGGACATTATGATTTCGAATCGCGCCCGATCGTCCGCAACGGATGATCGCCTCCCGTCCGGTGAGCATTCGTCCGGCATCGGTGCCGTCAAAATTGCTGATTACCCCGCCGTCGATCAAGCTGCCATCGGGTTGCTCATTGACTACCCGAGCGCTGTATTGCAAGATATCCAGATCGCCTCCATGGCGTTCAATTTCGGCCTGCGCCTCCGCAAGCAGGCTTCCCTCCACCCAGTCATCGCCATCGACAAAGACGAGATATCTGCCTCGGGCGTGGTCGATGCCATAGTTGCCTGGCGCCGACGCGGATCCGCTTTTGGGTAGCGGGATTGCCAGAAATCGCGCATCCTGTTGCGCCATGTCCTCGCAAATCGCCAGCGAATTGTCGGTGGATTCCTCGACGATCATCAGGCACTCGAAGTCATCACAGGTCTGTTGGCGAATGGATGAGAGCGCCTTGCCAAGATATGGCGCGCATTGATAGCCTAGCAGGATTATCGAAAAATATGGCGGTTTCATCGATGTCGGCGGCGCAAGGCCAAAGGATAGTAAATCAGGCGAAAATATAGCCACGGCAGCCAGTTGCCGACATGGCGCGACAGCAGGAACAGCTGTACGCCGACGCGCTTGGGCCGGCGTACCAGCCGTGAAAAGTGCCGCAGTGTCTCCAGCGTCGGCGGCGACATCAGCAGGTTGCGGGCGCAAATTCGTTCGCCGGGCGGATGCTTGCGGGAGGCCCCGGGATGGAAGAAGAGCATGAGCAGCAACGACAGCCACTTGTTGGCCCAGCAGCGCTGGACGGCCTCCGGAACCTGGTATTGATCAATGAATGGCTGGACAAAGGCGAATTGCCTGATGGAATCAAAGAGCAGTCGTGAGGATCTGGTGGTGGTGACGGATTTCTCCCGTCGGCGATAGACGTATAATGGCAGATTGCGGAAAAACACTGATTTTGCCAAATACTGGCATCGGAAGGACCATTCGAAGTCCTCCATCAAAAGCCCGGCATTCTGGCAGAGGCGGTTTTCCCGCAAAAACTGCACCCGGCAGATGTTGAGCCAGGCATAGCCATGGACGGTGCCATTTGCGTCGGTCTTGATCGTGAAGTCATGGCCGGTCATCAGCTTGCCATCTTCGCGGGGTGGCAGATTGGCCAGATATCCGCCTGGAATCAATTCGCCATCCGCAGTCTCACGGATCTCCTGCGTTCCGAAATGAAATACATCCAACCCCGCGTGATTGCCAATGGCCTCCGATGCGGCGTTCAAAAGGTCATTCTCCAGCCAGTCGTCTCCATCCAGAAAGACGAGGTATTCGCCCCGGGCGTGGTCGATGCCGTAGTTGCGTGAGACCGCCGCCGATCCGCTCCGGGGTAGTGAAATTGCCCGAAATCGCGAATCGCGCCGGGCGTACTCCTGCGCAATTGCCAGCGAATCGTCAGTGGATTCCTCGACAATCACCATGCACTCGAAGTCGCCGCAAGTCTGCGCCAACACGGAATCCAACGCCTTATGCAGATATGGCGCGGTCTGATGGGCGGCGACCAGGATGGCGAAGAGGGGCGAATTGCTCATGGTTCACCCTTCATTCGCAGCAACGGATAATAGCACAGGCGAAAATAGAGCATTGGCACCCACAATCCGAGATGTCTTGACAGCAGGAACAGCCGCATGCCGATGCGTTTGGGCAAGGTTCCCATGGAGGCGAAATGCTTCAGCAGCTGATATCCTTCGGGGGTGAAAAGCTCGCGACGGGCTTCAATGCGATCATGCCAGGTCATGCGGTGGTCGTTTTGGGGGTGAAAGAATGTCCCTAGAATTACGGCAAGCCACTTGTTGGCGACAACACGCAAAACATCCGCCGGCGGATTCTGCTCACGGAGGAAGGAGGGCACAAAGGCAAATTCCCTTACCATGTCGAACATGAATCGTGGCGATTTTTCCATGGTGATCGCCTGGGGATTGCGCCTGTATACATAAAGCGGCCGTGAAATGAAGACGAACGATTTGGCTTGAATCCAACAACGCCATACCCACTCGAAGTCTTCAAGCACCAGCCCGACATGCTGATATAGCCGATGGGAGCGCAGGAAATCCACTCGGCAGATATTGAGCATCGAGAAGCCGTATGTCAAACCGCGGACGCCGATCTTGAGAATCATCTGCATGCCGTCCAATAACTGGTTGCTGGCGGAATCCGGCAATTCCGATAGAATCTGATCGCCGGCATAGGTGCCATCCGGTTGCGCGTAAACCTTGCGCAGTTGGCATTGCAGGATTTCCACATGGCCGAATCGCGCCAGCGAAGAGAGGCACGACTGCAACATGTCTGGCTCCAGCCAGTCGTCGCCGTCCAGGAAGAGCAGATATTCGCCGGCGGCATGGTCGATGCCGTAGTTGCGCGAGGCCGCGGCCGAGCCGCTTTTGGGCAGCGCGACCGCCCGGAAGCGCGGATCGCGCCGGGCGTACTCCTGCGCAATTTCCAGCGATCCGTCGATGGACTCCTCGACGGCCGCCAGGCACTCGAAGTCGCCGCAGGTCTGCGCCAATACGGAGTCCAGCGCCTTGCGCAGATAGGGCGCGGTCTGATGCGCGGCGACCAGGATGGTGAAAAGGGGTGCGGGCATGGCGGCGATCAGCTCCACAGTCGGCGGAGGCGGTTCCGGATTTTAGTCCTGATGCTGACAAGCGGCGCCGTCAGCCGGCAGACGGCGTATCGCGACGGATCCAGCGGCGCCGGCAATTGGCCGGCGTTGATCCAGCCCTGGCGGATGGCGTAGTCGGCGCCCGCGGCGTATTCATGGAAGAAGCGGATGGCGCGCGGCGTCCAGCCCTGCCAGGGCTTGGGCTGGCCGATGAAATGCACAAAGAGCCGTGACGGAGCCCGGTCCAGGCGGTATTCGGGGGATGGCTCCGGGGCCTCCGGCGCAAAGCACAGCAGGCTGTTGAGGACCGACTCGTCCAGCTGGTGGTAGAATTTGAGCCGGCGGTCGACGACGCCGACATTGCCGGCCGGCAGCACCGCGGCCATCTGGTCCCGCCAATGCCGGAGGAAGTTCCGGGCGCTGCGGTGGACGCTCAGCAGGCATGCCGAACAGCTTTGCCGCAGCCGCGGCGGGATGCCGGACCCCACGTCCTCCCGCCAGGCATCGAGGATGGCCTGGGGGATGGCGCGGCCGTCCTCGCCGTAGCTGAAATGGCGGAATGCCAGCGGATTTTCCTCCGGCGACCGCCGGCGGATGTGGATCTGGCGGTCATCCCGGGGAATGAGCAGCTCCGAGCAGTTGCCGATGAAAAAGCCATCGCCATCCACCCAGGTGACGTATTCGGTGTCGGCCTGCAGCATCACTTCGGGTTTGGCGCAGGTGAGCGACTGCCCGGAGCCGTCAAGGCTGCGGAGGGCGACATCGGGGATGCGCTCCAGGGCGGCGCGCTGCCAGGGCGCGAAGCCGCGTTCGCCGACCAGCACCGGTTCGTCCATGCCATTTCGGCGCATGGATGCGATCAGCATCAGTATCCCCCAGAAATACTCCTGGTCACCGGCGGTGGCGATGGTGTTGTCCTTCATGCGTGAAGCTCCTCGGCATAGGGGTTGTCATGGCTTCGCTGCCGCAGCGTGCGGGCGTTCCGGCTGAGGTAGTCCAGGAATGCGAACAGGACGACCAGCTCCAGAAAATTCACCTGCTGCTTGAGCACCCATTCCAGCAACGATTGCAGGTAGATCCCGGTGAGGCCGCCGATGATGCCGGCCGGGATGTAGAAGTACGGCGTGCGCCGCAATTTCCCCAGCAGCCGCCAGGCGGCGCACCAGTAGTAGCCGAAGAGCGCCAGGAGCGCCAGGAGGCAGGGAAGCCCGCATTCGGCGGCCACCAGCAGGTAGATGGTCTCGACAATGCCGTCCTTGTAATCCTCGGTGAAGCCCCGCCGCGGATCGCGATGCCGGCTGTATTCGTATGGCGGGTTGATCTTGATGCCCCAGTTGTTGATGCCGACGCCCAGCAGCGGCTCGTCGCGGATCATGTTGATGGCCGCGATGGCGAAGTTGCGCCGGGTCTGGCCTGAGGACTCCGGGGCGCTGGCGAAACGCTCGATCAGCCGCGGGGCGAAGGCCAGGCCGATGAGCGCCGCCGACAACGCCATGACCGCCAGCGACTGGAATTTGCGTGCCTTCCAGTCATGGAGCAGCGACACTCCGGCGGTGACGGCGCATCCCAGCGGAAAGCAGGCGATGGCGCCGCGGGAATAGCTGCGCAGCAGCGCCCCCGACGCCAGGATGAACAACCCCAGCGCAAGCCAGGGGCGGATCAGCCCGCGGCGGTTCAGGAAGAACGAGAGGAAGATGGTCGCCAGCGGCAGCATGAACATCGCCATGCTGTTCTGGTGGGGGAACTGGGCGCGCACCTGGTAGACGCCGGCGAAATGCTGCATCACCGCCGATGCGAAGACAAATGCCGTGATGACGGCGAATGCGGCGATGAAGGGCCTGAAGTCGCCGCCGCTGCTGTCCAGATAGCGGTATGTCGCCAGATAGACCAGGTAGACCATCGCCATCTTCCACAGCTCGAAGAAGGCGAAGAGGATGCTTTCCGCGGTCGCCAGCGACGGCAATGACAGCAGGAAGTAGCCCAGGTAGAGCACCGTCCCGGCAGTCGGCAATGGCGTGCGCAGGCCGCGCAGGTACAGCATCGCCAGCAGCGCCGCGACCGCAATCAGGTAGATGAGCGAGACCTCCATGCCGCGGCTGGTGCCGCGGTACAGCTCATGCGAGAAGAAGTTGATCGAGGTGGCGGAAAAGCACAGCAGCGGCAGCAGCATCGCCGCCATCGCCGCGCGCAGCAGCCGCCTGTCCATCGCCAGGATGGCGGCGGCAAGCGGCACGCTGAGCAAAACCGCGGTGAAGACGAGGTACTTCATTGCAGGGCGCCGGGCGGGGAGGGGCTACCGCAGTGCATTCAGGCCGAAGGACGGCATGATCTTGCGGATGAAGACGTTGAATTCGGAGATGTCGTCCTTGGGCACGTAGACCACGTCGCCGGGCTCAAGCATGACGTTCGGGGAGCGTCCCTGCAGGACGGCGTCCAGGTCGACCTTGTACATGGTCGGGTTGGCGACGCCGCCGCGGATGATGATGACGAATGGCCAGTAGGTTTCCTTGACATGGCCGCCGGTGGCCAGCAGCTCGAGCAGCCCGAGATTCTTGTCCCACAGCCGCTTGTGGGGGTTGTTGACCTCGCCGATCAGGCAGACCATGCTTTCGGAGCGCACCGCGATGTAGACGTAGTCGCCCTTCCGGAGGGTGATGTTGTGCCGCGGGTCGCCCTGCTCGATGGCCTTGAAGAAGTCCAGCGAGACGATCTTGCCGTCGCGGATGAACAGCGAGTACTTCAGGTCCGCGGCGTCGAGGACCTGTCCGTCGTAGTAGCGGGTGGAGGAACCGCCGGCGCGGGCGTAGAGGTCGGTGAGCCGCATGCCGTTGCTGATGGCGTACATGTCGGGCCGGGCGACTGCGCCGGCGATGGTGGCGGTCTGGGAGTCGATCTTGATTGGCGAGATGCCGACCTTGGGGTTGCGGATGTATTTCCTGAGCCGTTCTTCGAGGAGGGCGGAGGCCTCGTCCAGGCGCTTTCCCTCGATCCTGGCCATGCCGACCAGCACCATCCCGATGTATCCATCCGGGGTGACGGTGGTGGTGAGGGTCATGTCCGGGTGGTTGTACACCCGCACTTCGACCATGTCGCCGGCGTTGATGGTGTATGGCGGCAGCGGCTCGCTTTCGATGCGCGCCAGCTCCGCTTCCTGCCGGGCGCGGTCCTGTTCGCTGAATCCCGACTCATCGACGATGGCGCTTCTGGACTCCTGGAGAGTCGGGAATTCGTCATAGTTGCGGGTGAAGCGGTTGTAGCATCCGGCCAGCAGGAGCGCCGAGGCCGCCGCGGTGCATAATGTCGGGATGGTGCGCATGTCGTTTTTTCTCTGTCTGCTGCCTGGCGGTGCGCCGGGGCCGGCGTTGGCGGCCGCCCGGGATGGCCGGGATCAGGCGACGGTGTCCTGGCGGTCGTCATCGCCCAGCATCACCGCATAGAGCTTGCGGCCGGCCTTCTGGTGCACGCCGATCAGGAACCGCAGCGTCGATCGGCGGGTTTTCCGGGGTTCGGCCAGCAGCATCGAGGTGTCGCAAAGGCCGGACATCTGCTGGAAGAGGATGCTGTGCCGGGTCATGTCGCTGGTGCGCAGGACGATGATGACATCGTAGGATTCCTCCAGGAGCTTGAGGTCCTCGCCCAGGAGGTTGATTTCCGCGCCGGTGAGGGCGCGCGTGGTCTCGACGGGGAGGAATCCGCGGCCTCCGGAATGGAACACCGCGTTGAGCTGGGTGGAGTTGTGCGGTTCCATGAAATCGCGGGAGGGGACGATCTTGATCAGGAGGAGGCGTCTGCCGTTGGCGGCGAACTGCCGCGCCAGGGCGTCGCCGAGGCTGTCGGACGCCGCGGAGTCGTCGGGGCAGCCGATGAATAGCCGCCGGCAATCGGGGCGCAGCTGGAAGAATTTGTAGTATACCGCGCTCAAGGCGAATTTGCCGCGGCGGTTGTCGCCGGCATAGCTGCCGGGGGTGCCGGGGAGGATTCCGACGGGGGTGAGGCCGTAGTAGCACTCCAGTTCCGCGTAGTTGCGCAGCCTGCCGACGCCAAGCTGGGCCAGCAGCACCGCCACCGCGCCGCCGGCGGTGAGGAACACCGCGAGGAAAAGCATCGCCGAGACGGTTTTCTTGTTGAAGGCGCTGATCCTGACGGCGTGGCTGGCCTGCTCGATGGGCTGCAGCTCGTTCCCGGAGGCGTTCTTGAGGTAGTCGAGGTCGGTGAGGCGGTTCTCCGAGGTCTCCAGGGCGCGCAGGTTGGCGTCCTGGAGCAGCTTGAGCTGGTTGAGGCGGGGGAGAATCCCGATGATCCGTTCCAGAAGCTGGTGGTTGCGGTCGATTTCGGCCTTGAGGACCCTGATGCTGGAGGCGATGGTGCTTTCCGTGGCCAGCGTCTTCTCCAGGCGTTCCCGGAGCCTCTCGGCGGCATCCAGGCTGTCGGGATTGAAATCGCTGATCTCCTCGGCGGCCAGGAAGTCGTCGTAGGCCTTCTGGGCGGCCTGGCGCTGGGCGCGCAGCGCCTGCAATTTGGGGTTGTTCTCGGTGTAGAGGGGCTCGGCGGCCAGCAGGTCGCTGTCGAGGTCATGGATCGTCCGCAGCAGCGTGCGGAGCTTGGCGGCGTGGCGCAGTGCGCGGGGATTGGCGGCCTGGATGGCGATGGCCAGCCTGGCCTTGGCGTCGGCGGCGTCCGCCAGGCGGACATTGAGGTCAAAGAGCGCCTGCTCCTGTTCGCCGATCAGCTTGACCAGCCGGGACTGCTCGCTTTCCAGATCGGCCAGGCCCAGCTGGCTGCCGAGGGCGACGATCTGCTCCGAGGTGTCGCGGATCTTCGCCTGCAGATCTTGGTGCTGCTGCCGGGCGATGCCGGTCCAGCTGTCCAGGTCCGCCAGGCGGAAATTGCGGTATTCCTCCTTGCAGACCTTGGCGAAGATGTTCGCCCGGATGGCGGCCTCCTCGCCGGTGTTGCCGCCGGTGGTGATGGTGAAGAGATGGAAATGGCTGCGGTCCTGGCTGATCCTGACCTGGCCGGGGGCGATCGGGTCGCAGCCGGCCTTCTGCAGTTCCTCGTTGGCGCGCTCGCGGATGATGCTCCGTGAAAAGAGCTGGAGCATCGCGTTGTCGTCGATGGGGCGGATGTATTCGGAGTCCTTGGGCTGGAAGAGCAGCTTCAGCTCGGCGGCGTAGCGCCGGGGCGATTTGGCGTCGCGATGGGCCAGGAAGGCGCATTGCGCCAGCAGCAGGAACGCAAACAGCCCCAGGAAGAGCGACAGGTGCCTTCTCAGCAGCAGCTGCACCAGGCGCCGCAGGTGATCCATCCGCAGGAGCTGCTCCTGTTCCGGGTCAATCGCCGCATTGGTGTCTTGTGGGTTGTCGTTTTTCATGGTTGATGCGGCCTTCCGCCGGCGCGCCGGCGGAGGCTGCGGCGTGCTAATTGAAAACTGACCACAGCCGCTGCAGGCGCCGCCGGGCCGAGGCCGGGAATGCGCCGCCGCGGGCGTGGGCTTCGTAGAGCAGCGCGAGCACCCGCGCCACCGGGTCGTCAAATGCGGATCGGGAAAAGTCCAGGGTGCGCGAACGCAGCGTCCAGCGCAGGAACTCGCGCGGCGAGCAGGCGTGCTGGCGGCGGCAGAACTGGTGCAGTTGCCGCCGCACCGATGGCGGTCGCGGAATGCCCGGCGGCGGCAACTGGAGCAGCGCGCAGACCACCGACAGCCACATGCCGCGCAGGCATTCGATGGCTTCGGCGGTCTGGAAAAGGAATGAGGACGACGGCGAGAATTTCAACTTCACCGCCTGTGGATAGAGCGTCCCCAGCGACCCGGCGTCTTCCGAGGCGGCGCCGGAGAGCGCCACGGCTCGGTCGCGGATGTCCCAGCGGTAGCGGCGGGTGAAAATCAGCCAGGCGTCACCCATCCCGAGCACGCATTTGTTCATGTTGCGGTTGATGAAGTCGGCCGACGCCTGGTCCCGGGGAACGCCGCCGCACGCCGACAGCCGCTCGCCGGCCAGAAGCAGCCCCATGCCGCGGTTCAGCATCAGCCGCATCGCCTCCATGGCCGGCAATTCCTCCGGATGCATCGCGGGGATGCATCCGCCCAGCAGCCGGCTGTCGCCAAAAATGGCGACATGGCCGCGCAGCAGCTCCTGCATCATCAGCGTCCGCGCATTGCGGCGCAGCTGCCGCGCCGTCATCGGCCTGCTGAAATCCACGTCAATGCCCAGGCGTGGCCGCCACTGGCGTCCGATTGCCGCCAGCGCCTCCGCGATCCGCCGCCGGGCGCGGCGGCCGGCTCCGGATTCGGCGACGACGATGAAATCCAGGTCGTTGTAAAGCGTGAAGCGACCGTCTGGCAGACGCCGCACGCCGCCCTCGCCGCGGCCATAGCCGCCGCCCAGGAAGACCCCGGACAGCCCCGGCAGCGCCATCCCCGCCAGCTGGTCCGACAGCTCCCGCATCGCCGTTTGCAGCAGCGCCTCGGCGCCTTGGTCATGATTGCCGGTGAAGTAATGCATTGACGATGGCCGTGGCGGTTCAGACGCCTTCTGAGACCAGGCGGTTGATGACGCTCTTGCATGCAAGCTGGAGGATCATCGGGACGGATCGGTGGTGGCAGTAGTAGAGGTCGTCGATGAGCTGCTGCGCCGGGTCAAGGCGGTTGCCAAAGCCCTCGGATGCGCAGATGACGTAATGGCGGTCATCCCCGTTCTGCCGGATCAGCCGCCCGCCGTGGAAAAGCGCGTCCAGCACCTTCGGATAGCGGTCCAGGGACAGCCACTGCCAGCAGAAGCTCCTGCGGAAATGCTCGCCGAGGAGCAGCGCCACGGCGTATGGCAGCAGGGCGCCGGATGCCAGGACCAGCAGCATCATCCATTCAAAGAGCGTGCAGAACGCCACGCCGTGGAATGAGCGCATCCCGGAGGCCACGCCGACCTCGTCCTGATCGACGTAGACCCCGTTCCCGACATCGATGATGCGTTCCCGGCTGACAATCTTGTTGCAAAATTCCATCCGGCTGCCGACGAAGGTGCAGTCCATCACCAGCGTGTGGTCGATGACGGTGCCGGAATCCAGCAGCGAGCCGTCGCCGATGATCGCGCCATTGCGCAGCGTGCAGCCGCGCTCCAGGCAGGTGCGGTCGCCCAGCAGCACCGGCGCCTTGATGACGCAGTCCTGCTTGATCGCCACATCCATCCCGATGCAGACGCCGTCCTCGCCCGAGTACCCCGGCAGGTTGCACCACATCGGGTTTTCCAGGATGGCGAAATTGAGGTCGAAGTACGCCTGGAGGCTGTCGAAGCGGGCGAATGGCGCATTGCAGCGCAGCAGGCGCCGCCCGCGCCACAGGAAGATGCCGTCGCATCCGTCATCCCCGGTGGAGCAGGGTGTCAGGTTCTCCAGCAGCTCCCCGGCGGCGGCGACCCGCGGCATGACCGGCCCGCGGAAGATGACGGCGTCGCCCTCGTCCAGGAGCGCGGCATGACGGCGGCAGAGCCGGCCGAGGCCCGGGCAGAGGGCCTCGCCGCCGTACCGGACTTGCAGTGGCCAGTACGGTGCGCGCAATTGCAGCTCCCGCCCGAACCGGTGGTCGGGCGCGTAGTCCATTATCCGCACCTGGCTGGCATTGAGCATCGAGCACAAGTCGAGCAGATGGACGGCGAAGGGCTTCCCCGCCAGCGGCAACGAGCAGAGGCTCCGTCGCGGGAAGAACTGCCAGCACCATTCGAAATCGCCGGTGTATGGGAAGATGATCGCGTTCATCAGTAGGCGCCCCTGCCGGTGAGGATGGCGGGGATGGTGCGCAGGAGGATTGCCAGATCCCCCCGGAAGCTGCGTGAATGGATGTACGCCTTGTCCAGCTGGACCTGCTGCGAGAACGGGACGTCGCTGCGCCCGCCGACTTGCCAGAGGCAGGTGAGCCCGGGGATGGCGTTGAGGCGCTTGCGGTCCTCCAGCGAGTAGCGGGCGACCTCGGAGGGCAGCGGCGGCCGCGGCCCCACCAGGCTCATGTCGCCCAGCAGCACATTGAGGAGCTGCGGCAGCTCGTCCAGGCTGGACCGGCGCAGAAGACGCCCCAGCGGCGTCACCCGGGGGTCGTGCCTCATCTTGAAGATGACGCCGTCGCGGGACTCGTTGCTGGAGAGCAGCGCCTGCTTGCGGCGGTCGGCGTCAATGTACATGGTGCGGAATTTGTAGAATTTGAAATGCCGTCCGAAGCGCCCGACCCGGGTCTGGGTGTAGATCGCCGGGCCTTTCGAGGTCAGGCGGACCGCCAATGCTAGCAGCGCCAGCAGCGGCGAAAGCAGGATGACGCCGGCCAGCGCCCCGGCGATGTCGAAGAGCCGCTTGACGGCATACGAGCCGGCCACGGTGAAATTCCAAAGCCGCATCCGCATCACCGGGTGGCGGCGGCCGCGGGCGCGCTGCGAGAGCTCCTCGGCCAGCTCCTGGAGCTCCCCGGGCCGCGCCCCATGGTTGTCCGGCTGATCCGCCATGGCCTTCAGACCGGGGAGAAGCCGCGCTCCAGTTCCTCGGCCAGCCGCCGGCAGCCGTCGCGGTCGCGGGCCTTGCCCGCTTCCTGCAGCGCCATGGCCAGATCGCGCAGCTGTCCAAGGCCGACAATTGCCGAATCGCCCTTGATGGTGTGGGCGGTCTCCTCCAGACGCGTCCAGTCGGCGGCCGCCAATGCCGCGCGCGCCGCCGCGATCTTCCGTGGGAAGGAGGCGAGGAACTCGTTGTAGATCTCGGCGATGGCGGCCTCGTCATCCACGCAGAGCTGCCGGCGGAGGTGGTTGAATGCGATTTCCTTCTGGGTCATTTGGGATGCTCCTTCAGACGCCTGGGGCCTCCTCTGCCGCCGGCGCCGTGCCGGCGGGGATTCTGAAAATGGTCTTGTTCAGCCCGCACCAGCTGCGGGTGGCGATCGACGAGGCGATCTTCTGCAGGATGGGAATGCCCCGGCCATTGGAGGCCAGGCTCCGGCTCAGCTCCTCCAGCCGCTCGTCGGGGGAGCCGGAGGGGTTTTCCGGAAGATGATGGCGCCATTTGCGCCCGCGTTCCCAGACGCAGATCTGCAGCTCGCCGGAGTCCAGGCGCTCCAGCTGCAGCACCGTGCAGTCGTTGCGGACCGTCTGGCTGCGCAGGCCATGCTTGTAGATGTTGACGAGGATCTCGGAGAGCAGCAGCTCGGCCTGGATGCAGACGCCTTCGCCGCATCCGGAGCGTTTGAGGAAGGCCGCCGCCGCCTGGATGTTGCGGTCGATCTCCTCGGCGTCGGCGGGGATCAGCTTGATCAGCTGCCCGCGCGGAAGCGGACGCTGCTTGCGGATCACCAGCAGCGTGCAGTCGTCCTGGGCGTGGGTGTAGCCGCCGGACAGCAGCGCGTCGTAGATGCGGTATGGCATCGACCACAATGCGGTCTCATCGCAATAGGCGGCGTCATGGAAGATGTGCTTGAGCTGCCGGGTGGTCATGCTGCCGTCGCCGCCAGTGTCGCGGGACTGGTCCATGATGCCGTCGGTGAAGGCGAAGAATAGCGAGTCGTCTGAAAACCGGTGCTCGATGCAGTCGCGGCGGGAATAGTCGACGGCGGCGACCATCCCCAGGGGGATGGCGCTGCCGTGGCTGTCGGTCTTCAGCCGTCGCGCCGGGCTGCCGGGATACGCCATGGCCACCAGGTCCGGCATCCCGCAATTGAGCATCCGCAGGAGGTTGTGCCTGAAATCCCAGTAGACGATCATGGCGCAGATGTAGACGATGCCGGAGAAGTTGGCGCACAGGAAGCGGTTCACCAGCCGGGCGATCTCATGCGGACGCTGCGCATTGGCGGCGTCCACGGTCTGGTGCAAATAGGTCTGCAATGCCGCCATCACCAGCCCCGCGTGGGTGCCGTGGCCCGACACGTCCCCGAAGAACATCAGCGCGGCGCCCTCCGACACCGGGAAGAAGTCCAGCAGATCCCCGCTGACTTTGTCCAGCGGGCGGTACATGTAGGCGAACTCATAGCCGTCGCCGCAATGCGCCCATGGCGGCAGCAGCGACTGCTGGACCATGCCCGCCACCGACCGGTTGCGGTCGATGATGGTCTGCTGCTGCCGGAAGAACTGCCGCATGTCAAAGGCCTTCACCACCTGCCGGAGCTTCTGCAGCAGCAGCGTGGCCTCGCCGCGCTTGGGCAGGTAGTAGGAAAACAGGTCGTCCATGATGCGGACGAACAGCTGGTTGTCGCCGTCGTTTTCCGCCGAGGTCATGAAGATGATCGGCAGCTCCGGGGCGAATTCGCGCATCCGGCTGCGGAAGCCAAAGCCGTCCACCGGCGACATGATGATGTCCGAGACCACGACGTCGTAGTTGGAGCGGCGCAGCGCCTGAAGCGCCGCTTCGGCGGTGCCGACGGCGGTGAGCGTGAACTCCGTGCCCAGCAAATAGGCGTTGATCGCCAGGCGGATCACCCGCTCGTCGTCAAGCAGAAGCACCTTGTATTTGCGATCCTCGCCCATGTCCTCGGTAAGATAATGCTCGCTGATATCGGGGGTGTGGTGATGCGCCGCGGGGGCGGGGAATTGCGATGGTTGCGGCGGGAAAAGGCGGCGGAACTGCCGGCCGCATTGTCACTTCTGTAATATAATTGTCGTTTGGTGTCGTGGATGTGACGGCGTGCCGATAAAAAATCGGGGGGCGGGAGGGGGGATGGCCTTTATCGTTTATAGTATACGCAATTGCGTCGCAAAAATAATCCGTGAGGTTGTTTTTTTCGCCATGGCTGGCGCGCCCGCGCTGGCTGGCGGATTCAGGGCGCCGGAGCAAGGGGGCGCCCGCCGGCGCGTCTTCCCCCGCAAGGAGTACCATACCGCATGTGGATTCGCTTCAATTGCCTTTTTGCCCTGCTGATTGCGCTGATGGCGCTGTGCGGCTGCGCTTCGCCTGATCCGTATCAGAAGATCGGCAACTGGGCGTTGCGGCAGAACGCCGTCCCGCGCTACTTTGCCGACTACGACGTCTTCTACGTCTATCCCACGCTGCTGTGGGAGGGCGAGGGCGAAGTCATGAACTGGGCCAAGGGGACGATTGCCGGGCGGGTGGCGGATTACGCCGCCTTCCAGACCGCGGCCCAGTTCGGCAGGAAGGTCCGCATCTTTGCGCCGATGGTGCACCAGCTGGACGCAGACGGCTATGCGCGCATCCTGGCCGCCGCGCCCATGAAGCCGCGGGCGCTGATGAAATCGCCCCTCGGACACGCGGTGCGTGACACCGTCAGCGCCCTGGAGCACTACCTTGACAACTATCACCGCGACGGGCGTCCGTATGTCCTCTACGGGCAGGGGCAGGGCGCGCGCATCCTCTACGAGGCGATGAAGCGCTGTCCGGCGGTCACGCCGGAGTCGGGGTTCGTGGCGGCGTACCTTCCGGGGCTGGCCGGCATCTCGGCGTCGCAAATCGCCGGTGATTTTGGCGGCCGCGGCATCCGTCCGGCTTCCGGCGAATACGACACCGCGGTGATCGCCGCCTGGAATGTCCCCGGCGAGGCGGTCGACTACGGCAATGGCTTTGTCATCAATCCGCTGAACTGGGCCACCGGGCCTGCCCCGGCGCCGGCGCAGCTCAACCTGAAGAGCATCTTCTATGACCCGTGGACTGGCGACTACACCCGGCAGCAGCTTGCCGTGGCCGCGCTTTCCGGCGCGGTGATCTCCCCGGAGGACGCGCTGCTGCACGAGCTGCCCAACCCTGAAGTGCCGCGCCCCGCGGCGGCGATGTTCGCCATTGCGCCATACGGGATGTACTGCGGCAATGTCGTCGAGAACGCCGGCCGGCGGGTCAGGCAGTACATCTACAAGTCGCAGTGGCGCAATGCGCTGCCGCCGGAGCTGCCGGAACTGCCGCCGCCGGGGCGCCGTGAAGGCGCTGCCGCGCCGGAAAGCCCGGCAATGCAGGAAGCCATCCAGGGGAACAAGCAACCATAGCGCCATGTCAAACGCCGATGAAAATATCCTGACCGCGGAGGTCACGGTCCAGGACCGCCGCGGGCTGCATCTCCGGCTGGCCAGCGAAATCGTGCGCAAATGCGCCGGATTCGCCTCGGAGATCCTGGTGACGGCCAGGGACTCCGCCAAGACGGTCTCGGCCAAGAGCACGCTGGGGCTCATGGCCCTGGCCGCGCCATTTGGCACGCGGCTGACTGTCGCCGTCAAGGGCGCCGACGCCCCGGCGGCCATGCAGGCGCTCAAGGATGCCTTCGCCATATCGCGGTGACACCAGGATGAAATCCACTTTCCGCAGGATCAGGATTGACGGCCATGCGTAAGGCCCAGCTAGTCGCATTGCTGGACCGGCTGGGGCTGCACCCCAGCCGGAAGCTCGGGCAGAATTTCCTGGTCGACGAGAATTGCCTGGCGGCGCTGGTCCGTGCCGCCGCGCCATTGCCCGGCCAGGAGATTCTGGAGATCGGTCCCGGCACCGGCGCCCTGACCCGGCAGCTGCTGGAGGCGGGATGCCGGGTGACGGCCATCGAGTTCGACCACCGCCTGGCGGAGTATCTGCGCGGCGAGCTGGGCGGCTGCGGCGCCTTCCGGCTGATCGAGGGCGATGCCTGCCGGATGGACTGCGGGAGCCTGTTTGCGCCGGGCGGGCGCTGGCGATGCATCGCCAATCTGCCCTATTCCTGCGGGTCGGTCATCATCGCCCGATTCTGCGCGGCCGAAAATCCGCCGGAGTCGCTGCACATCCTCCTGCAGCGCGAGATGGGCGAGCGGCTCTGCGCCCGCCCCGGCAGCGGCGAATACGGTGCGCTGACCGTGCGGGTGGCGCTGTCGTACCGTCCGCAGATTGTGCGCATCGTCCCGCCGGGGGTCTTCTTCCCGCCGCCGGAGGTGGAGTCGGCCTATGTGCAGCTTGGCGCCCTGGCGGATCGGCCGCCGGCGCCGGTGCGCGCCCTGGCGGCGAAGCTGGCGCAGGCCGCCTTCGCCCAGCGCCGGAAGCAGGCGCGGAAACTCCTGGCGTCCTGCCGGCCGGGATTCGATTTCGACGCCGCGCTTGCGGGGATGGGGCTGCCGGCGACGTGCCGTGCTGAGGAGATCTCCCCCGCGCAATATGCCGCGCTGGCATGGCGGATTCTTGACGACGAACCGGAAAAAACAACGACATGAGTGTAATCGAGGCAATCTATGAGGCGTATGCCACCAGCGACCTGTGCGGCCGCGGCATCGTGCTGCTGCTGCTGCTGGCCAGCGCCGTGATCTGGACGCTGATCATCAATTGCTGGCTCACCAACCGCGCCCTGGCGGTCAGCGGCGCCAGATTCATGCGGCGCTACGACTCCCTCGGCGCCTCCAGGCTGCGCATCTCCCGCGAGGCCGCACGCCCCGGCGAGGACAGCCCGCTGGCGACGCTCTGCCGCGAAGGCGTCAATGACCTGCAGGCGGTGATGGGGCTCGACGAGGACGAACGGCTGGAGATGAACGACCGCGGCGTGCTGCCCCGGAGGCTCACCGAGGAGGAGATCGGCCATATCCAGACCATCATGTCAAACTCCATGGCCAGCCAGCTGCAGGACATGCAGAATCCGCTGACCTGGATCGGCACCATCGCCTCAATCTCGCCGATGCTCGGGCTCTTCGGGACGGTCTGGGGGGTCATGATGACCTTCATCGGGATCGTGGCCGCCGGCGGCCGCCCGGACATCAAGGCCATCGCCCCCGGCATCTCCGGAGCGCTGCTGACCACCGTGGCGGGGCTGATGGTCGCCATCCCCGCGCTGCTGATGAACAACATCATCCTGCTGCAAATCCAGCGCATCGAGTCGCAGATGGACAACTTCGCCACCGGATTCCTCGCCATGCTCCGGTTGTGCCGGGTGCAGCCGCGCCGGACCGCCGTGCCAACGCCTGCGCCCGCGCCAACGCCTGCGCCGGAGGGCGCCGCCGGCACGCCGGAGCCGTAGGGCAGGCCGCCGCCGGGAGAAGCGCAAATCCCACCCCCTCTTCATTCACGCCATCTGGCCACAATAAGAAACTGCCTCCAATCCCACCACTTAGACACATTCATGAAAAAGCTGCCGCTGTTCGCCATTTCCGCGCTGTGCGTCATCCTTGCCGGCTTCCCGGTTGCCGCCAAAGAGGGCAAGACCGGATATGTGCACATGGAGTCGGTCTTCAATGCCTACTACAAGACCATCAACGAGAACATCAGCTTCGAGGCCAAGCGCAAGACCATGATCGACGGCTTCGCGCTGCTGCGCGAGGAGCTGAAGACCACCGCCGGCGAATTGCAGAAGGCCAAGGAGGAGGTCGAGAACGAGCTGCTTGCGCCGGAGGTCCGGGAGAATGCCCGGAACCGGGCGATGCTGTATGCCCGGCGGGTGGAGCAGAAGCAGGAGGAGCTTTACAAGTTCCGCCAGCAGGAAATGGGCCAGATCGAGTCGCGCCAGCAGGCGGTGCTGGCCGAGCTGATCAAGGAGCTCACCGCCATATTGGACAAGTATGCCAGGGACAATGGCTATGCGCAGGTCTTCGAGGTCTCCGGGCGCACCATGAACCAGATGCCGGCGGTGCTGGTCTATCCCCATGAGGACGATATCACCGAGGCGCTGATCAAGCTGGTCAATGCCGGCCACGAGCAGGAAAAGGCGGAAGCCGAGGCCAAGCTCAAGTCGATGCGCGAGAAGTCCGCCGCCGCCGCCCGGGAGGCCGGGCTGCTGGGGCCCAATGCCGAAGCCGGAAAATAACCTCAACCAAGGAGTCATAACCACGATGCTGATATCCCGGAGTGTACAGGAGATTGCGGAGCTGGTCGGCGGCAGGATCATCGGCGGATGCGACCGCCCGCTGCACGGCGTGGCCTCGCTGAGCGAAGCCACCGAGGGCGATGTGGCCTTCCTTGGCAACGAAAAATACCACGACCAGGTCGCGCTCTCCCGCGCCAGCGTGGTGCTGGTGCCGCCCGGATTCGAGGTCGCGCCGCCCCCTGGACGCGCCTGGGTCGAATGCGCCGATCCCTCGGACCGGTTCACCCGGGTGGTGCTGGCCTTCACGCCGCCGCCGGTGGAGTACCCCGCCGGAATCGACCCGCGGGCGGTGGTGGCCGATGACGCCAGTGTGCCGGCATCCTGCCATGTCGGCGCCGGCGCGGTGATCGAGCGCGGCGCGAAAATCGGCGAACGCACCGTCATCCTCCCCAATGCCTACGTCGGCGCCGGCAGCACGGTCGGCGACGACTGCCTGATCTATCCGAATGTGGTGATCCGCGAACGCTGCATCATCGGCAACCGCGTCATCCTCCACCCCGGCGTGGTCATCGGCGCCGACGGCTTCGGATACAAGTCCAGCGCCGCCGGCCATGAGAAGATCCCGCAGGTCGGGATCGTCCAGCTGGATGACGACGTGGAGGTCGGCGCCAATTCCACCATCGACCGCGCCCGCTTCGGGCGGACCTGGATCCAGGCCGGCACCAAGATCGACAACCTGGTCCAGATTGGCCATAATGTCGAAATCGGCCGGGCGTGCATCGTGGTTGCCCAGGTCGGCATCGCCGGCAGCACCCACGTCGGCAACGGGGTGATCCTGGCGGGGCAGGTCGGAGTGAGCGGCCATTTGCGCATCGGCGACGGCGCGATCGCCATGGCCCAGTCCGGAATCTCCAAGGACCTGGCGCCCGGCGCGGTGGTGATGGGCTCACCCGCCCAGGACCGCCGTGCCTTCGCCCGCGAGAAAATGCAGCTCAAGCGCCTGGACGGGCTCTTCCAGCAGGTGAAGACCCTCTCCGACAGGATGGACGCCTCCGGCGGCCCGGCAGACGCCAGATAATCCCGGAATCCCCCGCCGCCCCATCGCCTCCCCTCCCCGCCGCCCCACCTTCAAAAAGCATGTTCAATCCACTAGCAGAATCACTGAACGGGATGATCCAGTCCGAAAGCCCGGCCGCATACGGGATGCTTTCGGCGCTGGGAAAACGCATCTTCTTCCCGAGCAAAGGCATCCTCAGCCAGTCGGCGGAGGCCAAAAAGCTGGCCGGCAATTTCAATGCGACTATCGGCACCGCCCTGGAAGGCCATGCGGCGATGCATCTGGACTGCGTGATGTCGCAGCTGCCGGGGATCACCCCCAATGACGCGCTGCTCTACGCGCCGTCGTCCGGTCTGCCGCAGCTGCGGCAGGCGTGGATGGACAAGCTGCTCCACGACAACCCGCAGATGGCGGATATCGCCACCAGCAAGCCGGTGGTCGCCAACGGATTGTCCCACGCGCTCTCGATTGCCGGGGACCTCTTCGTCGATGCCGGCGACACGGTGATCCTGCCGGATATGAACTGGGACAACTACCTGCTCAATTACGCCGAACGCACCCAGGCGCAGCTGAAGTTCTTCCCGTTCTTCGACGGCGACGCCCTCAATGTCCGCGGCGTCGATGCCGCATTGGCGGAGATCCCCGAGGGGCAGAAGGCCTTCGTGGTGCTCAATTTCCCCAACAACCCGACCGGGTACGCGCCGCTGGAGGAGGAAGGCGCGGCGCTGGCCGAGGTGCTGCTGGACCATGCCCGGCGCGGCGCCCGCCTGGTGGTGCTGGTCGACGACGCCTATTACGGCCTGTTCTACGACGACCGCTGCATGAGGCAGTCGCTTTTTGCCCGGATTGCCTGCCGTCATCACAACTTGCTGGCAATCAAGGCCGACGCCGCCACCAAGGAGTGCTATGTGTGGGGGCTGCGGGTCGGATTCATCACCTTCGGTGTCAAGGACGCCGCCTCCGGCGGGCCGCTCTACCGCGCCATGGAGGCCAAGGCGGCCGGACTCATCCGCGCCACGGTGAGCAACTGCTCCGAACTCTCGCAGATCGTGGTCGCCCGGGCCCTGGCCAATCCGGATTTCTACGCCGAACGCGCTGAAAAGGCCAGGATCATGGGCGGACGCTGCCGGAAGGTCGCCGAGGTGCTTGAAAGCCACCCGGAATACGCACAGTGCTTCACCGCCTATCCCTTCAACAGCGGCTATTTCATGTGCATCAAAATCCTCAACGGGTCGGCGGAGACACTGCGGCATATCCTCCTGGAAAAATACGGCACCGGCGGCATCGCCATCACCGACACCAATTTCCGGCTGGCATTCTCCTGCCTCGAGGAGGAGCAGATCCCCCAGCTGTTCGCCAATATCTATGACGCCTGCCGGGAACTGCCGCCGGCGGCGCCTTGAAGCGCAATCGCTCTTTGCAGTGCTATATTTGCCCTGTGACTTGCGGAAAAAGACAACGGCTCGCATATCCATGCGGCCGATCCGCGCTTGATCCATCCCCTCCCCAGGGAAAATCCCCCGGCGGAAGCCATTCCGCCGGAAAGCTCAAAAAAAACAAGGAGAAAAAGACATGGCTGCTGAAGTGAACAAGGACAATTGCGTTGGTTGCGGAGCCTGCGCGGGCGCATGCCCGGTCGGGGCAATCACCGTGGAAGACGGAAAGGCCGTCGTCAATGCCGACTCCTGCGTCAGCTGCGGCGCCTGCGCCGGCGAATGCCCCGTGGGGGCCATCGAGGTGAAATAGCCTCCCCCGAAAAAAATAATCGGCGCATCGCGCCGCAGCCACCGCTCCGGCGGATTGCGGCCCGATGCGCCGGAACACCGCATGACGGACGCCCATGCCTGCGCGCAGGGGGTGTCCGTTTTTTTTCGTCCGCGCCGCCGGGCATGCACGGGCAGTAACAAAGAATGAAAAATAGTTCGCGCTGAACACAGGCATCGTCTTCTGAGGCCATTGCGGAGAATAGT
>CAKUJM010000025.1 GCA_934661755.1 uncultured Lentisphaeria bacterium
TCACGCGGTTAACCCCTCCGCCGCCTGTCGGCGGCACCTCCCCTTGCAGGGGAGGCTGAGGAGCCTAGGGGTTGGCGCCGGGCTTGACGTGCGTCCGTGGGACGCCCTTGCTACCCCCCCCTTGCCCAAGGGCGGGACGCCCTTGCTACCCCCCTTGCCCAAGGGCGGGACGCCCTTGCTACCTTTTTGCGGGCGAATGGGCGGCGGCACGGAATTGCTTCATGGTGCAGTTATAGATCAATTTGAAGCGACGGGACAGGTAATAGAGGTTGGAGAATCCGCAGAGCTGGGCGATTTCCGAGTGGGACAGATCGGTTGTGATCAGCAGGTTGCAGACATTCTGGAGCCTGACTTTCTCGTGGTATTTTTGCGGGGTGATGCCGTAGGCCTGGCGGAAGGCGAGGAAGAATGCAGTCCGGGACATTCCGAATTTACGGGCGACCTAGTTGGAGTCGAGGCTGTGTCGGCAGGATGCGATGTAGTTTTTTGCCGCCTCCAGGCGCGGGGATGAGCAGGATTGCGTGGATCCATTGCAGCGCATGATGATGTTATCCAGCAGATTCTCGGCCAGTGGCAGTGCGCCGGCGGACTGCTGGAACAGCAGGGTGTATGCCTCTTCGGCATCGGCGCAAATCCGGGAGAAAACCGGCGCATCGGGATGGCAGGCAAAAACCTCCCTGATCGGCTGATTCCAGCTGATATGGCGGCGCAGATTGAAGCCGAACCAGAAGCTTTCCCAGGTGCCATTGACTTGGAAGCGGCGTTTGGTGGAGGGCAGGCAGAGCAGCACGCTGCCCCGTTCGGCGGTGACTTGGCCAAAGTCGTTCTGGATGCGGCATTGTCCGCCGGTGGTGACCAGCAGATTATGGAAGGCCAGGTCATGTGACTGCCACTCGTATTTTTCAGAGTCGAAGCGGATTTTGCCGCCGAACAGGTTGATATTGCGGTCAGTCGTATATGCATCCATTGGCATTCCCCCAATTCGAGAGTTTTGGTTTTCCCTTGTGACAAAATATAGCGCACCGGGTATGTTTTTGTGGGCGGCGGAAGCATTTTGCACGAAATGGCAAATATTCTGAACTATATGATTATTAATCAATTACGCAAATCGGTTATAATAATGGCAGTAACCGGATTGACGGGGTGCGGCCCCGCGCAGGACAACTATTTTCACCAGAGCTGTCAAGGCAGGAATCCATGGCATTCAATACAGGTACGAGAGGCATTTCCCTGGATCGCGCAAAATTCCGCGACAAGGTTCTGGGGTGCTGGTATGGGAAGTCGATCGGCGGGACATTGGGCGCGCCGTTTGAGACTTCGCGTCAAATGAATGACGTGGAGTTCTATCCGCCGGAGATCAATGGCAATCCGCTGCCCAACGACGACCTGGATCTGCAGTTGGTATGGCTGTCAGCGGTGGAGCGGCACGGCGTGCGTGGAATCAACGAGCGGGTATTGGGGCGCTATTGGGACAGCCATATCACCGGTCCCTGGAATGAATACGGGGTATGCCGCAACAACATCCGGATGGGGATCATGCCGCCGCTGTCGGGCCGCATCAACAACGACCAGTGGAAATGGAGCAACGGCGCCTGGATCCGGTCGGAGATCTGGGCATGTCTCTTTCCGGCGTCGCCGCATCGTGCGGCGCGGCTGGCCTACTGCGACGCCTGTTGCGACCACGAGGGCGAGGGGATTCTGGCGGAGCTGTTCACTGCGGCGCTGGAGTCGGCGGCATTTGTGGAGCACGATCTCCAGAAGCTGCTGGATGTCGGTCTGTCATTCATTCCGGCGGAGTGCCGGGTCGCGCGGGCGGTGCGTCTGGCGCGCCAATGCCATGCGGACCACCTGCCTTTCCGGGAGGCGCGTGAGCGCATTGTGGACGACAGCAGTGACATCGGCTGGTTTCAGGCGCCGGGCAACCTCGGCTTCGTGGCGCTGGGGCTGCTTTATGGCGAGGGGGATTTCGGGCGCAGCGTCGCTCTGGCGGTCAATTGCGGCGACGACACCGATTGCACCGGCGGCACAGTCGGGGCGATACTGGGGATAATCAATGGCCGCAGCGGCCTTCCGGAAAAGTGGTGCACGCCGATAGGCAATGCCATCAAGACCTGCTGCATTGAGCAGGGCGGGCGCTCCACCCTGCTCAATATTCCGGAGACGCTGGACGAGCTTTCGGATCGTGTGATTTGCTGTGTGGAGCTGGCGGCATATGAGGATCCGTCGTTGCCCGCCCTGGCGGACCATGCGACGATTCCCGATGATTTCCAGATAGTTGGCGATGAGTCTCTGAAGGAATTCCGGGAATTCCTGAAGCACAAGAAAAGCAGTGAGATGGCATTCGATCTGCCCTATGGCACGATCCATTTCGATTTCGGCGACGAGCAATTCATCGAGGAGGGCAAGGCGCTGACAATCAGGGTGCATGGCTATGTCAATGACGATGAATTGGCGTTGCTGTCAATCAATCCGGATCTTCCCGAGGGCTGGTCGGGGACCCAGGCCATCTTCAGTCCCTTCCACAGCGACGCACAGATCACCATCGTCCCGGGCGGCAGGGTTGACGCGCTGACCTTCCTGCCGATTGCCGTGACTCGCAGCAACCGCCTTTGTCCGGACATCATCGTCATGCCGCTGCTGAAGAAGGGCGCGGTCGTTCTCAACAACAGCCGGTGGAGCGAGGAAGAGAACTGCCTCTTCTGGGAGGAGCGCCGCCGTCGAAGGGAGCTGCTGGACAGGTCCATGGGGAAGTGATTCCCTGTAAAATGGCAGCGGCAGGTACAAATAGCAGTCGGGTTATGACAACCACAAGTGCAAAACAGGAGGTAAGCTATGGCAAATCTACAGTCAAAAAGGCATTGCGAATTCACTCTCATCGAATTGCTCGTCGTGATCGCGATCATCGCGATTCTGGCCAGCATGCTGCTGCCGGCATTGGGGAAGGCGCGTGACAAGGCCCGTGCGGTCTCCTGCGTCAACAACTTCAAGCAGCTGGGGTTGTCGGTGATCATGTACCAAGACGACAACAATGGCATCATCCGGATCATGAATGGTGACAACTGGGCGTCGTTGTACTGTTATGACATACGTCCTGGCGAGGAGGCGCTTTCCCTGAATGCGGTGGGATTGAGCAAGAAGATCTGCGTGGAGTGGGTGGCGCGGGTTCCGGAGAAGAGCCTATGTTCCAGTGCGCTCAACCTGGCTCGCCGGATGAAGCCGGACAGTGGTGAATATAAGCGGTGTGCGAATGGGCATTGCACCCTGAACAAGACATTGCCGCACGTCAATTACTACGGCCTTTATGCGATGCGCTTCGGTGATGCGGGCGGCATGGTGAAAGCGGGGGATGACTGGGTTCATTCAGCCAGCCGGGTGCGGAACACTTCCTCTGGCTTTTGGACCGAGGGGTTCCAGCAGATGCAGAGGAATTGCGCATTGGCGGATCCGTCAATAACCAACACCGGTGCCTGGAGCCATAACGGCCGGAACAACGTGTTGTACTTTGACGGCCATGTCAACAGCGTCAAGAAGGGCGATGGCCAGGTGACCTGCGCGCACAGCTGGGGCGCCCAGGATCCGTCCTGCGCCTCATGCCGTTTTTGGTTCCCGTACATGTAACCCTGTGGAGACTGCATGCCATGAAATCAGGAATGAAGATCGCAATCTCGTTGTTGCTGTTGTCCGCCTTTGCGGTGTCGTCGGCTGGGATCCCCAGGGAGTGGCGGTTCGGCGCGGCGCAAATTGACGGGTTGCAGTATCCGTACGGGAATATCGAATACCGTGGTGTCGCCGGCGAGGCCGCCCCTGACGGCGCCGCCTGCGGCGAATTTGTGATCCGGAAGCGGGGCGGATCGGAGGTGCCGTGGGCGCTGATGATCGCCTTTGTCTCGGACCAGAGGCTGTCGGCGGGGACAAAGTGCCGTTATTCCTTCCAGATTCGCAGCAGCCATCCCGGCAAGGTGATGGCCAGCTGCATCCAGCAGGACGCGCCTTGGAAGACCGTCGGGGACTCTCCGACGGAATTTGCCGTCGGGGAGCAGTGGCGGACGGTGGAGCGCGAATTTGCCGTGGACACGGACTTCGACTGCCAATTGCGTACGCCGGCCATCATGGTCGGGTCGCTTCCGGAGGGCACGGTCATCCAGCTGGGGACGGTGCGGTTCGAGGTCGTGGAGAAAGTCATCCCGCTGGCGCTGAATCCGCAATGGACGCTGTTCAAGGCGGCGTCCTTGTCATCGGAGGACATGTGCGGGATGGATGCCGTCCCGGAGTCCATCGGGGGCGTGTCCGGCGAGCCGGTGGAGCTCTCCGGCGGCGTCATTGACTTGGCTGTCGGTGGCCAGAGGGTACCGGAAAAGACCCCTGCGGTGCTCTTCAACGAGTTCGAGTCCGCCGAGGACGGGGTCATGCAGGTGGGTTGTGCGGCGGATTACTGGTTCGAGTTTGCCGTCAATGGCAAGGCGGTCTACGACACGCTGTTGATGGGCAATCAGTCGCAGGACTACCAGCCGGCCGACCACGTCTTCAACTTTCCGGTGAAGAAGGGCCGCAACCTGGTTGCGGTGCGGGTGCTAAGCGGCAGCGACGGCTGGAAGTTCGTCTGCGGCAGGGTGCCATTCCGGAGGAATCTGAGCCGGATCACCCAGGTTGTCCGCGGGGGGCAGTGGCGTCCGGTGAAGACGGACGAGTCTGCGGTCTGGGACAAGCGCGTGTTGCGTCCGGTGCGGATCGACCAATGGAAGCGCGTTGCGGGGTCGGCGCTGGATCTCTCGCAATATGTCCGCCGCTATGACATCGACCGATGCGGCCGTCTGGAAGCGGATGCGCAGGGCCGGCTGCGTTTTGCGGATGCACCGCAGGAGGAAGTGCGGCTGCGCGGCTTCAATTTCGTCCCAGGCAGCTTTGAATTCGGATTCTATTTCATGAGCCATCAGGAGCTGGAGGAGTACGCCGAGCAAATTGCCTTGTCCGGGATGAATGTCCTGCGTTTCCATTTTCTGGATGGATTCCTGGCCGGCAACGGCGGATTGCCGAAGCAGGGCCGGGATCGCCGGAGGCTCGCGGAGGTGGCGCTTGCCCAGGAGCCATCGGAGCTCAAGATTGACCAGGCGGCGGCGGACCGGTATTGGTATTTCCTGAAATGCCTGCGTGATCGCGGGGTATATGCGATGCTTGACGTCTTCACCTCCGCCGGGCTGTTCACCGAGGCGGTGGACAACCGCAATGGGATTGACGAATACGCGCGTTACCGGATGTTTTTCGATCCGGTCTACCGCAACCACTGGAAGGCGTCATTGCATTATCTGCTGAAGACCCCCAATCCGTACACTGGCAAGGCGTTGATTGACGATCCGCAGCTGATCGGCATCACCTGCTTCAACGAGCAGGAGCATCTCTTCAATCTCAACGGCCATGCAATCACCTTCTTCACCGCGGAATGGCGGAAATGGCGCAATCCCGGCAATCCCGGCGCGGTCCCGCAGTTCGACGGCGCGCTGCTCAAGGCCGACACTGCCGATGGCGCGGCGGCGCGGCAGTATCTGCGGGAAAGGATCCGCGAAATGAACCGCTTCTACCTGGATGCCGTCAGGGAGCTGGGGTTCAAGGGCTTTGTGACCAACTGGGACATGTACATGCGCAACCTGGAGGGGGAGGCCAGATCGCCGTACAATGCGGTGGCGATGCATACCTACCACGAGCATCCTGGCATGAGCAAGCTTCATCCGGCGACCTACCGGCAGCGTCTGACCTACGGCGGGTGGCTGCGCAACACCATGACGACAGTCGGGCAGAACTCCTCCATAGTGCAGAACAACTACATCGGCCGGGCGGCGTCGGCGCGGGTGCTGGGCAAGCCGTTTTTCATGACCGAGTACTCGCATAATGGCTTCAACCAGTATTCCCATGAGGCGGCGGCGATGTGGGCGGCCTATGCCAGCCTGCAGGATTGGCAGATGCTGGCGCCGCACGCCAATCTGGTGACGCTTTTCCATTACCCCTTCCAGCCCTGGAATTTCGATGGCGCGGAGAATCTCGCCGCGGTGATGAACTCGCTGTTCTGCGCCTTCGGATGGCAGCGCGGCGACATCCAGAGTGCGAAGCACGCCGTCTCCTTCCATGTGCCGGAGGCGGTGCTCAAGTCGGTGGAATACACTGGCGCGATCGGATCCGGATACAACCTGCTCTTCATGCTCACCCGCATCGGGTCCGACTACCGGCAGCCGGTGAATCCAGTGGCGGATCTGAATATCGTCCCCAGGGCGTTTGTCGGCGCCAGAAGCATGGGGATGTATGTCGAGTTGAGCGAGGAGCGGGAAGAGAACCTCCAGATCCTGCATGAGCAGGTGGCAAATCTGCGCCGGAACCGGATCCTCCCTGCGGGCAACCGCACCGACGTGGACAGGGGGATCTTCGAGTCCGAGACAGGCGAAATCTGCGCCGACATCCGGCAGCACACCCTCGAGATCGACACCCCGCGCTTTCAAGCCATGGTGCTCAAGCAAAGCAAGCCCGCCGCATTGTCGGCATTGTCGGTGACGTCGATCAGCACCCCTTGCACCATCGCCGCAATTTCGCTGGAAAACGAAAGGAGCATTGTGGATTCCAAGCGGATTCTCGTGGTGGTCGGCACCATGTTCATGGCGGAAAATGCCGTCTTTTCCACCGAGAACTTCAACGATGAAATTGACGTCGGCGACATCCAGCAGGTCATGCGCAGCGGCCAGTTCCGCTTTGCGGTCAAGACCCGCAACGGCGTGGCGCCAAAAGTCCATGCCCTGACCATGGGCGGCGCCCGGGAAGCGGAAATCCCGGTGACGCTGGCGGATGGCGCGGTGCATTTTGACCTGGACACCTCGGCACTTGAATACGGCACCCCGTATTTTGAGGTGGTCTGGCAGTAATGAACCCCGGTGTGCGCGCCGCAAAGACGCGGCATTCCCGCGCCAGGGCGCGGGCATCCGCAATCCTAACCGAAAGCTAACCATACCCTCGCCAATCCCTGGTTTTTCCTCGATAAAGTAAGTGGCGTAACCGGACAGCAAGGCGTTTGTCCGAAGTCACGAGAAAGCAGAAAAGGAAAAACTCATGGATAAAATGAACCATCGCCTCCTGTCGGTATTGTCGGCGACGGCATTGCTGGCAGGAACGGCAGTG
Organism: uncultured Lentisphaeria bacterium; assembly: GCA_934661755.1. Taxonomy (GTDB): domain Bacteria; phylum Verrucomicrobiota; class Lentisphaeria; order Oligosphaerales; family Oligosphaeraceae; genus CAKUJM01. The sequence continues at coordinate 7,156 of CAKUJM010000025.1, forward strand.
TCATCGGCGCAGGATTTTTCCGCCGGGCTGGAGGTGCGGGCCCGCTACGACTCCACCCACGAATTGCCGAATGACAGGCGCGGCCAGAGCGCCGACAGCGACTACGAGCGTCTTCGCACCCGCGTCTGGGGGAAGTACCAGGATCAGGACAACGGCCTGACGCTGTTCATCCGCCTGGCCAACGAGTTCCGCAACTACCATCATCCGTCCGCCAATTCCAGCAAGCAGCGTTTTCCGGACGTCCTCTTCATCGACAACCTCTATGTCCAGTATGACAACCTTCTTGACGGTGACTTGAGGCTGAAGCTGGGTCGTCAGGACATCTCCTTCGGGCGCAAGCGCATCATTTCCGACGGCACTGGCGGCGACGGTTCGCGCAGCGCCTACTTTGACGCCCTGCGTCTGACCTGGCGGCCGGCCGCGTCGCAGTCATTGGACGCCTTTGCGATTTACGTCCACAACAACGACCTGCTTCCCACGCTGGGCAAGGAGCATGCCAACCACAAGCGTCCATCGGACTACGACGTCACCGGCTATGGCCAGAACGAGTATGGCGCCGGGCTGTACTGGCAGGACCGCACCGCCGAGTCATTCGGCTGGGATGCGTACTATGTGTTCAAGGGCGAGCATCGCCGCGAGAGCTCAAAGTACTACAAGGAGGGCGAGGATGTCCAGACCCACACCGCCGGCTTCCGCATTCTGCCAAAATTCAGCCAATATCTGCGCGGCGAAGTGGAGGCCGCGATGCAGGTGGGCAGCAACAGCCTGGCCGCCCAGATGGCATATGGCGGATTGACCTTCCTGCCGAAGGCGGACGACTCGCTTGAGCTCACCGCCGCCGTGCTGTATCTCTCCGGCGACCATGACGGCGCCCGCGGCTCCAGCGCCTGGCATCAGGTCTTCAACCGCGACACTGGCATTGGCGAGACCATTGCCCCGATGTACACCAAATACGGCTATACCAACCTCGTCTATCCGCATCTGGCGGCCGACCTGAAATTCGGGCGTCCCGGCAAGCTGCATCTTGAAGGCGGGGCGATGCTCACCGCAGTCAGGGAAGACGCCGCCGACGGCCGCAACCGCGGCTGCTTCCTCCAGGCAAAATACAGCGTCAACCTGGGCAAGCTGTCGAAATGCAGGGCCCTGGATGGCGTCAGCGCCGCCGTTACCGGCGAAATCCTCCAGCGCGGCGACTATTTCAAGGACGACAGCCGGGGATTGGCCGCCTTCGGCCGCCTCGAGCTGGCCTGGAAGTTCTGAGAATCCCGCCGGGGCGGGGCGTCGTGCCGGCCATGCGGGCGGCGCCCGGTTCAGCACTGTCCGAGGTAGTACTCGACAGAATCCAGCAGCGCCTGCCAGGACGCCTCGATGATATTTTCGCTCATGCCGACGGTTCCCCAGTCGCGGGTGCCGTCGGAGCTGTCGATCAGCACCCGGGTCTGGGCGGCGGTGCCATCCGCGCCATCGAGGATCCGGACCTTGAAATCCCTCAGGCGCATATTTCCGACCTTGGGGAAGAATCCGGTCAGGGCCTTGCGCAATGCCAGGTCGAGGGCATTGACCGGCCCTTCGCCCTCGGCGGCGGTCAAGGCGGTCTGGCCCTTCACCCGCACCTTGATGGTGGCTTCGGAGAGGCACTTCTCATTCGGGCCGCGCTTTTCGATGATCACGCGGAAGCCATCCAGTTCGAAGAGCGGCTGATGGCGTTCCAGCAGCCGTTCGACCAGCAGCTTGAAGGAGGCGTCGGCGGCTTCGAAGGCGTACCCCTGGGCCTCGCGGCGCTTGATCTCCGCCAGGATGGCGCGTGCCTGGCTGCCGCCGTCTTCCAGCCTCACCCCCAGTTCGCGGGCCTTGAGCACGACGTTGCTTACCCCGGAGAGCTCCGAAAGCAGGATATGGCGGCGGTTCCCCACCGACTCCGGCGAGATCTGCTCGAAGGTCCGGGAATCCTTGGCAACTGCATTGACATGCATGCCGCCCTTGTGGGCGAATGCGCCGCTGCCGACATATGGCTGCTGCGGACGCTCGTGCAGGACCGCGATTTCATAGAAGAGCCGGGAAAGCGCGGTGAGCTCCGGCAGCCGGAGGGACGGGGCCACGCCGACCGGCGCCATCTTGAAGGCCACCGCCGGGATGATCGAGCACAGGTCCGCATTGCCGCAGCGTTCGCCGAAGCCATTGACCGTGCCCTCGACCAGATCGCAGCCCGCGCGTACGGCGGTGAGGGAGCTGGCCACCGCGCAGTCGGAGTCGTTGTGGCAGTGGATTCCCAGCATCACCGACGACGGCAGCTTCGAACGCACTTCGGCGGCGATGCGGTTGATGTCGTAGGGGAGCGTGGCGCCATTGGTGTCGCAGAGCACCACCGCCCGGGCGCCGCCGTCCACCGCGGCCTGGAGCGCCGCCATGGCGTATTCCGGCGCGTCGGCAAAGCCGTCGAAGAAGTGCTCGGCGTCAAAGAACACCCGCCGTCCGGCGTCGTGCAGATGCCGGACGGTGTCGGAGATCATCCGGAGATTCTCCTCCGGCGAGACCTTGAGGACTTCGCGGACATGCAGCAGCCAGCTTTTGCCGAAGATCGACACTGTCCGGCACTGCGACGCCATCAGCGCCTGGACCTGCGGATCCTCCGATGGCATGACGCCGCCGCGGCAGGTCGCGCCAAAGGCGACCAGCTGCGCATGGCGGAGCGGATGGCCGGCCATGTGCCGGAAGAATTCCGTGTCCTTGGGATTGGCTCCCGGCCAGCCGCCTTCGATATAATCCATGCCGAAGGCATCCAGGGCCTCCGCCAGGCGAACCTTGTCCATCAGGGAAAAATTGATGCCGGGGCCCTGTGCGCCATCCCGGAGCGTGCAGTCATAGAATTGGATGGTTCTCATATATGGGGAAGGGGGTGGCGCGGGATGGGCGGGACGCCTTCCGGCGTCTTCAGTCATTTTCGCGGTGGCTTGACGACCAGGAGCGGGCAGTCGATGCGGTCCAGGAGCAGCTCGCGTTCCGCGGCCGAGGAGTCCTTGCCGCGGGCCAGTCTTCGCCAGGAGCCCATCACCGCCATGTCCGCATGGTTTTCGACGGCGAGCCGGGCGATTTCTTCATGGAATCGTCCGCGGACGATTCTGGTCTCGATCCGGGCGCCGGCCTTCCGGGCAAGGCGCCAGGTGTATTGCAGGTAGCTTTCGCCCTTGAGTTCGAGGGCGGACTCGAAATCCTCGCGTTCCGCGCTCACCAGGATATGCATTTGGAGCAGGTAGTCCATGGTGGCGGTGTCGATCGCATAGACCGCCAGGATTTCCATCCCGGTCTGCACCGCCAGGCGGATGGCGTATTTCGCCGCCTCGTCGGAGGACTCCGATCCATCGACCACCAGCAGGATCAGCTTCAACGGCTCGGGCTCATTTCGCAGGCCATCTTGGTCGTCATTCATCTTGTTGGTCCTCCTTGGCGGCGCCGTCAGGCTCTTCATCGGCGCCGGATGATGACTCCAGGCGCTTCTTGATCATCTTGTTGGTGAAGAAGGAGTCCAGCTCCTTGGACTCCAGGTTTTCCGAAATATAATGCAGGGTCGCCTTGTAATCGGGGATGAAGATGTGTTCCAGGGCATTCACCCGCCGCTGGGTTTTCTTCAATTCCCGGGCAAGCACCATCACCGTGGTCTCCAGCTGGGCCAGCCGGGCGATGAGCCCGATCAGCTTGAGGAAGTCCTGCATGGTCTGGTCGACGAAGGCGTCGGTGCCGATGAAGCCGTATTGCGAATGGAACTTCTCCACTTCGGTGACCAGCTCCGGGGTATGGAAGCCGGCGGTGAGCCGGGTCTCCACCGCGACCTTGTGGCCGTAGTGGATTCCGGAGGCGATGTTGTGCATGTGCAAATAGCCGTTGTTGGCAATGGCCCGGCGGAGGGTGCCGTAGGCCTCGTCGCGCTGGCGCGCCAGATCCCGCTGCACCTCCTGGACGCTGCCGAGCAGGTGCATGAGCTCCATCACCAGGATTTCACGCTTCTGCTCCAAGAGGGTATGGCCTTCGACGGCCATCTCCAGGTCGCGCTTGAGGCTGAGCTGGACGCTCTTGGTTGGTGCGACGTTGAGCCTTGGCATGATCCTATCGCCTATCGCCTGCCTTCATGCGGCAGGTATTTGTCCAGTTCCTCGGTGGTCACGCGCAAAAGCTCGCTGCGTGGCAGCAGCCGCAGGGTGTTCCAGCCGATTTCGAGGGTCTGGTCGATGGTGCGGTTCTCGAATTCGCCCTGGGCGATCACCCGCTTTTCGAATTCATCGCCGAATTTCAGGTACATCTGGTCGATGGGCGAGAGCTCCTCGGCGCCGATGACCGCCGCCAGGGAGCGCACATCCTTGACTTTCGAGTAGGCCGCGAAGAGCTGCGAGGCCAGATGCGGGTGGTCGTCGCGGGTGCGTCCCTGGCCAATGCCGTCCTTCATCAGCCGCGAAAGCGATGGCAGCCCCGCCACCGGCGGATAGATTCCGCGCTGGTACATCTCGCGGTCCAGCACAATCTGGCCCTCGGTGATGTACCCGGTCAAGTCCGGCACCGGATGCGAGATGTCATCGGACGGCATGGTCAGGATCGGCATCTGGGTGATCGAGCCGCCGCCGCCGGAAAGCCGCCCGGCGCGCTCATACATCGACGCCAGGTCGCTGTACAGGTATCCCGGATAGCCCTTCCGGCTGGGGATCTCGCCCCGCGCGGTGGCGATTTCGCGCAGCGCCTCGCAGTAGTTGGTCATGTCGGTGATGATCACCAGCACATGCATGTTGCAGTCGTACGCCAGGTATTCCGCCAATGTCAGCGCCGACCGCGGGGTGATCATGCGTTCGACCGACGGGTCGTCGGCCAGCGACAGGAACATCGCCACATTGCGCAGCACCCCGGATTTTTCAAAGGAGTCGACGAAGAACCGCGCCACGTCGTATTTGACGCCCATTGCGGCGAAGACGATGGCGAATTGCACATCCTCGTTGAGCAGCTTCGCCTGCCGGGCGATCTGGGCGGCGATGCGGTTGTGCGGCAGTCCGTTGCCGGAGAATATCGGCAGTTTCTGTCCGCGCACCAGCGTATTCATCAAGTCGATCGACGAAATGCCGGTCTGGATGAAATCGCGGGGGTATTCGCGGGAATACGGGTTTACCGGCTGGCCATTGACGTCGCGCCAGTCGCCGGTCAGCGGCGGCGGCAGGCCGTCCTTCGGGCGTCCCAGGCCGTCGAATACCCGCCCGAGCATTTCGGCGCATACCGGGATCTCCATGGCGTGCCCCAGGAAGCGGCTCCGGGTGCCGGCGCGGGAGAGGTCGTTGGTGCCGCCGAAGATCTGCACCAGGGCGGCATCGGTCGATACATCCAGCACCTGTCCCAGCCGCGGGGTGCCGTCGGGGGCCGTCACCTCGACCAGTTCATCGTAGGCCACACCATGGATTCCCTTGACGAACATCAGCGGCCCATCGATGTTCTCCACGCCCGAATAGCGCAGTCCTGAGTTGTCAATTGTCTTCATTGCAGTCATTTGCGCCTATTTGCGATCCGGGTGGTTCCGGGCGATTTCGTCTAGCTGCGCATTGATCCGCCGTTCCAGTTCGTTCATGGCCGCCTCGTCGTCGTTGCGGATCTGCGATTTCATCCGGTTCAGGTTGTCGAGGTCCTTGATTTCGCGGATCTCGGCGAGGGTGGCGCCGTTTTTGATCAGCGCGTTGCCGCGGCGGATGAATCCCGCCAGCATGGCCATCATCCACAGCTGTTTTTTCGGCGAGCAGTACATGTCGATGTCGTCGAAGGAGTTCTGCTGCAGGAAGGCGTTTTTGATGATTTCGGCGGCGAAGAGCACAAAGCGCTGGTTTTCCGGCAGGGCGTCCGGTCCGATCAGCTTGGCGATGCGCTGCAGGCTGGATTCCTCCTGGAGGATGTTCATGAGGGTGTCGCGTTCGTCCTTCCAGCCCATCGCGTATTGCCGCCACCACTGTTCAGTCTCGGGGAGGTACTCGGAGTAGGAGCTGCGCCAGGAGATGGCGGGGTAGTGGCGGGCGTTGGCCAGGTCGCGGTCCAGCGCCCAGAAGCAGCGGATGAAGCGCGTGGTGTGCTGGGTGACCGGCTCGGAGAAGTCGCCGCCGGCGGGGGAGACCGCGCCGATGACGGAGACCGTGCCTTCGCCGCCGCCGAGCGCCTGCACCCGTCCCGCGCGCTCGTAGAAGGAGGCCAGGCGGTCAGGCAGGTAGGCGGGGAAGCCCTCGTCGGCCGGCATTTCCTCCAGCCGTCCGGACAGCTCGCGCAATGCCTCCGCCCACCGCGAGGTGGAGTCGGCCATCACCGCCACGTCATAGCCCATGTCGCGGTAGTATTCCGCCAGGGTGATGCCGGTGTAGATCGAGACTTCGCGGGCGGCCACCGGCATATTGGAGGTGTTGGCGATCAGGATGGTGCGCTCCATCAGCGAGCGGCCGCTGCGCGGGTCCACCAGCTGCGGGAATTCCCGCAGCACCTCGGTCATCTCGTTGCCGCGTTCGCCGCAGCCGATGTAGACGATGATCTGCGCCTCGCACCATTTCGCCAGCGCCTGCTGGGTCATCGTCTTGCCGGTGCCAAATCCGCCCGGGATGGCGGCGGCGCCGCCTTTGGCCAATGGGAAGAAGGTGTCGATCACCCGCAGCCCCGTCAATAGCGGCGCCGCCAGCGGCAGCCGCTGGAGGGCGGGGCGCGGCCGCCGCACCGGCCACCACTGGAAGAGTCCGACCTGGTCCGTGTGTCCGTCCGTGTCCAGCGTGCAGATGGCGGCATGGCCGTCATATTCGCCTTCGGAGGCGATTTGCGCGACCTGTCCGCGGCGTCCCGGCGGCAGCATCACCTTGTGCAGCACGCTTTGGGTCTCCTGGACTTCGCCGATGACCTGGCCGGGCTGCAACTGGTCGCCGACCTTGGCCAGCGGCCGGAAATGCCATCGGCGATCCAGATCCAGCGGCGCGGTCTTGACGCCGCGGCGGATAAAGGCGTCGCCGCCGGCGGCCATCTTGTCCAGCGGGCGCTGGATGCCGTCATAAATCGTCCCCAGCAGCCCGGGCCCCAGGCAGACCGAAAGCGGCCGGCCGGTGCAATAGACGGGCTCGCCGGGGCGCAGTCCGCTGGTGTTCTCGTATACCTGGATGGTGGAGATCGCGCCGCGCACCCGGATCACCTCGCCGATCAGCCGTGCCTCGCCGACTTCAACGACTTCGAGCATCCCGGTGCTCTCCATGTTGCGGGCCTCGATGATCGGCCCGTTGATGCGTATGATGATGCCTGTGGTCATTTAATGCCCGGTAGAGGTGATTTTTTCCGCGATGATGCGGCGAAGGCGGCCGTAGTCGCGCTGCGTCCGCCCGGACAGGGTGTTGTCGCAGGCCATCCGTCCGTCAGTGCTTTCCGCCACCGCCCCGGCGCGGATGCCGTCGTCCCGCCGGATGGCGACGGCGTTTTCCGGGAGGTGCAGCTTGAGCCATTCATCGGTGATGAAGGGCATGTCCGCGGGGGAGATCCGGACCACCACCTCGCGCCGGGCGACTGACGCCACCGCCGCGGGGATCAGCACCGCCAGCGACGCCATCCGCCGCGCATCGCCGGCGGGCAGGGCCTCGGCGTCGGCCAGCGCCTCCTGGATTGCGGCGGCAATGCATTCCTCGCGCATCCGCAGCCACCGGTTGCGGATCTCCTCCTGGGTGGCCAATGCGGCCTCCGATTTCATTGCGTCGGCCTCCGCCAGCGCCTGCTGCCGTTGTTTTTCACGCATCCCGGCGGTGTCGGCCTCCGCCCTCCTGAAATCGGCGTCGGCGGCGCTTTTGGCCCGGGCGACAATCCGTTCGGCACGCCGGGCGGCCTCGTCCAGGATCTCCTGCCGGAGCCTGTTTTCGTTCTGTTCCATCTGTTCCATAGTGGTGAAAAGCCGGGATGGCGCGCGGGGGGGGGGGGGCGGGATGGTGGATGATTACGGGAGCTTCACTCCCACTGCCTCGCATATCAGCTGCTCGAGGGGCCGCGCCGGCTTGCCGCTGCCCCAGATGTCCGCGATGGTGGCGATGTATGGCCGCTTCACCGACAGCTTGTGCGCGGTCACTTCCGCATCCAGCCAGTCGGCGACCGGCTCGGTGAGGATCAGCACCACCAGGTCCGGCATTGCCAGCGCGTTCTCAAATGCCGGCAGGGCATTTTCCCGCGAGGTGACGACATCGCCATCGACTCCGGCGAAGCTGAAGCCCAGGACGGTGTCCTTGTCGCCGATGATGCGATATGGCGCGCCCATCAGACCTTGGTGTAGAGGAACAGCGCGATCAGGAATCCGAACAGCGCAATGCCCTCGCCCAGTCCGACGTAGGCGATGGCTTTTCCCAGCACTTCCGGGCGTTCGGCGGCGGCGCCCATCACCGCGGATCCGACCTTGCCCACGGCGTATCCGGCCGCCAGGCAGCCGCAGGCCATCGACACCGCGATCGCGATGTAGAGGAACGCCTTGTCGGTGAAGATGGTCTTCTCCTTCAGTTTCGGCGCGGCGGCGGCGTCGCCGGCGGGCATGGCGGCGGCAACTGCCGCCGCCGGGGTCGCCGCGGGGGCGCTTTGCGCGAAGGCGCTCACCGGCAGGAATGCCAATGCCATTGCCGCGACGGCAACACGGGTCATCGATGCGATTTTGTCCATGGTAGGTTGTGTCCTCTTAGTTTTTCTGCTTCAATGTAAAAGGCTTGTATGGCCTCCCGCCTCCCTGGAAGTAGCGGGCGAACATCTCGTAGTATTCCAGTCGTACGCACTGGATGGCGGCGACCATCCCCTCGAAGCAGATGACCAGCAGGTTGCCGCCGATGGCGATCAGGGCCTTGAAGAGCGTCCCGCCGGGAAGATTTTCCGCCAGCCGCATGATGGTGAAGACCGCCATGCACAGCGCGGCGTGCGAAATGGCGAATGCGCCCACCCGCACGAAGGACACGGTCCCGGAGAGGTAGCCGGTGAGGGTCTCCATCACGTTGATCGCGCCCTCCAGGATGATGTTGAGGACGCCTTCCCTTTCGCCGGCGGGGTCATGATGCAGCTTCCGCACGGCCATCATGATCGGCACCCGCAGGAAAAGCAGCGCCAGCGGAATGATGATCATGTACGCCTGCCAGGCGTGGATGCGCCCGGTGAAGACCATCCCCAATGCGGTGACCAGGCACATCCAGTAGAACAGGATGCCCAGCACGCCATACTGGTCGAAGACGCCGTCGAAAAAGCGCCGGGCCCGGAAGTGGTTGATGACGTTGATCAGCAGCGACACGCTCAGGAACAGCACGCCGATGCCGACCGCGGTTAGCAGCAGCCGCGGGATGTCGCCGGTGTGCAGCGGCGAAAGCCAGAGCGGCCGGATGATGCCCTCGAAGCCGAAGATGCTTCCGTACAGGACGCCGAAGACCATCGCCGAGACGCCGCAGCTCATCAGCAGCACGCCGTAGTCATGCACCTGCTCGCTGAAGGCGCGCCGGAATTTCATCAGCGCACCGGCGGCCACCAGCACCGCGCCCTGTCCCAGGTCGCCGAACATGTATCCGAACATGAGCACGAAGGTGATGCCGACGAACAGCGAGGGGTCCAGCTCGCGGTAGTTCGGCATGCCGAAGTTGGTCACCAGCCCCTGGAACGGCCGCACCAGGCCGTTGCGTGAAAGCTGCACCGGGACCTCCTCCACCTCGGAGGGATCCGCCTGCGCGGTGATGTCCTCGATCACCGCGGTGCCGCCCGTGGTGTCGTCGACAATCTTCTGCAATTGCGGCATCGACGCCGTCGGCAGCCATCCGGAGATGCAGTAGACATGCCGGGCCTGTCCGAAATATCCCTGGGCCTTGCGTATTGCCAGCAGCCCCTCCAGCTGGCGCCGGATCGCCAGCAGCACGCCGCCGTATTCCTCGCCCAGGGCGACGACTTCCAGCCGCGCCGCGTTGAGCTCCTCGCGCAGCTTCTCCAGCCGCGACTCCAGCTGATCCCGACGCTGGGCGATTGTCCCGCCATCCAGGTCGCCGGGGAAATCGAATTTCCTGAAGCCGAATTTGCCAAGCATGTCGCTTACCGCAAAATGGCGTTTCCGGGTGGTGAGGACCAGGATCTGCCCGGGGGCTTCTGCCGACTGCACGAAGACCGCGCTGTCGCTGAGAGTCTGCCGTGCCCGCAGGAAGCTGTCATTGTCGATGGTCCCGGCCAGGACGCACAGCTGCGAGAGGTTGCGCAGCGCGCCGGCATTGATGGTCTGGAAGGGCATGGCCGCCAGGCTCTGGCTGCCGCGCTTCAGGTCCGTCTGCTCCGAAAGCAGCTTCGAGATGCGCTCCGAGCACTCGCGATAGCGGTGGTCGATCCGCTCGAAGAGGTCGCCGACTTCGTCCTGGCTGAGGGCGCCCGCCGCCGGGGCGCTGTCGCCGGCGTCCACTCCCAGGGCCTCCAGGAGCACGCCGCAGCGCGCCAGGGATTTTTCGATGCCCTGGACATCCCCATCGGTGTTCAGGCGCTTCAGCAGCTGCGACTTGGACTGCTGGACCGCGCTGACCAGGTGGATCAGCCCCGACTGCCCCAGGGCCTCGGTCAGCGCGCCGAGGTGCCGGCTGAAGACCAGGATATTGACTTTCGACATTCGATCGGGGAAGAACATTGCAGTCAGCAGGAACGGTGTGGGATTTGTCCGGGGCTGGAGGCCGTCCGGATCCAATCAGTCTTTACGGCGTCGGTGGTCATGCCACCAGCATCTCCAGGATGGTCTCCACTGGCAGGCTGAAGCGGATGCCCTCGTAGAGGCGGCTCAGGTTGATGGTTTCGAATTGCAGGATCACCGGATAGACCGCCACTGCCAGGGCGGGGCTGCCGGCGTCGCAGAAGTACCGCCGTGCCTGCCGGAGAAGGTGGCGGTTGAGGCGGTTCTCCAGCTGCGCCAGCGAGTCGCCCGGGCTGGCCGCCATGATCGACGGCAAAGGCTCGGGCAGGGCCGCGAGTACCTCCTCGCGGGTGGCGCGTTCGGAGAGCGTCTGCCAGAGGCGATGGTTGATCAGCTGTCCGCCGGAAAGCCACGCGGCCTCCATGGCGTCATGCCCGAGATGGTAGAAGCTGGCATTGCGCAGCAGCGTGACGGCGTTGGTGCAGTCGGTCATCATGCACATGATGGCCCGCGTGGCCTCGCCGGCCGCGCCGCGGATGCGTGCGGCCGCGTCCATCGTCTTGGCGATGCCGATGTTGTCGATTGCATTCTCGGCGCGCATGATGTCGTGGTCGCGCTCCAGCTGTTCGATGATCTGCTGCAGCTGCGGCAGGTCCTCGTGCCGCCGGCAGAGCTGCCGGGCGAACTGGCCGGTGGTCGGCGCCTCCAGCATTGCGTAGATCTGGCTTCGCGAGTTGGGGGTCCCGGGGAAGGGGATCAGCACGTCTTCGGCCTGTCCCACCCGCTCCGGGAAGAAACGGTAATTCAATATCAGCTTGATGTTCTCGTTGCGCAATTCGTCCTTGATCGACTCCATATACTGATGCATCGCATCGCCGGTCAATCGTGAAAGGCGGTCGAGCCGCCGGTACTGCCGCAGCAGGAAGGCGTGCAGGACGGCCTCATGGTCGAAGGAGCCGAGGATCTCCCACGACTGCAGCTGGTGCAGGAAGTTGTCCACCGTGCCGCAGCGCGCCAGATCTTCAAGGCGGCCGTCGTTGGCGCCCCTGGCCCACCATCCATGGACCAGCGCGCTGATGAACTCGAATGAATTTTCCACATGGAAGCCGGACATGCCGCCAACTCCGATGAAAAAAAAAGGGCCCCTTCTACGCTTTTACGCTTTTGGAGTGCCGAGGATCGCCTCTTCCAGGCTTTCCCGGCAATCCCTGATTGCGGCGGCGAAATCCGCCTTGCGCCGCTCCAATTCGGCCATCGCCTGCCCGAGCGCCTGCTCGCGCGCCAAGTCGCATTCCGCCTTGGCGTCCGCCAGGATTTTCCGGCATTCCTCCGCGCTGGCGGCCGCGCACTGCTCCTTGAGATGCGCGATTCTCGCGGCGCCTTCCTCGCGCAACGCCGCCGCCTTCGACTCGGCGGCGGACACCGCCTCGTCGCCCTGCCGGTCGGCATCCAGCATCCGCTGCAACAGGTCGTCCATCGCCCCGCTACTCCTCGGACTTGATCAGCTCAATGACCTCCCGCGGACTCTTCGCCGCGATCATCCTCCCGACAAAGCCGGGGATCGCAAAGAGCCGCGCCACTTCGGCCAGGATCTCGATATGCTGGCCCGGGTTGTTCACCTGGGCGAAAATCGTGGTGACGATATGCACCGGCTGGCCGTCAAGGGCGTCGTAGTCGATGCCCTCCGGCGAAATCCCCAGCGCGATCAGCGAACGGGTCGCCTCCGGCAGCTTGCCATGCGGGATGCCGATGCCATTGCCCACGCCAGTGCTCATCTGCTCCTCGCGGCGGGTCAATACCTCGATGGCCTCCTCACGGTCATGAATCTCCCCGGCGTCTACGAAGACCTGGACCATCTCCTCGAAAAGCTCGTCCTTGGTGCGGCTGACTAGATTCAGTTTGACCAGCGCCGGTGTCAATAATTCGGAAATCTTCATGGTGGTAAGCAAAGGGGCAGGGTGACGGCCGCCCCGGCGGGAGGGAGGCGTCAAAATGGAGGCAAAACGGCGTCCTGGATTGTAAACAGCTGTTTACATCCGAGTACGAGCACATAATCTAATCCCCTTTTCGGGTTCTGCATTTGCCGTATTACAGTATGCATGTTTACCACAACCCGGATGGCGTGAAGACGGCTCGCCTGGCTGTTGTCCACGGATTCAGGGGCGTGTGATCCCGGGATGGCCCGCCGCCGGATTCACTGCATTCCGGCGCAAAAAAACAACTTCACGGATTCAGGGAATCTTACCATGTCCGCAACAATAATCGATGGCAAGCAGGTGGCGGCGGCGATCCGCCGGGAATTGTCGGCGCAGATCGCGCTGCTGAAGGCCGCCCATGGCGTGACGCCGGGGCTGGCGGTGATCCTCGTCGGCGAGGACCCCGCGTCGCAGTCGTATGTACGCGCCAAGGAGAAGGCCTGCGCCGAGCTGGGAATCTACTCCGATGACAACCGCCTGCCGGCCACCGCCACCCAGTCGCAGCTGCTTGATCTGATCGGGCAGAAGAACCGCGACCCGCGCATCCACGGCATCCTGGTGCAACTGCCGCTGCCTGGCGGCTTTGACACCGACGCGGTGATCGCGGCCATTTCCCCGGAGAAGGACGTCGATGGCTTCGGACCGGTCAATGTCGGCCGGATGGTGCTGGATCAGCCCGCCTTCATCTCCTGCACTCCGCACGGCGTGATCCAGCTGCTGCGCCATGCCGGGGTCAAGACCGCCGGCCGCCACGCGGTGATCGTCGGCCGCAGCAACATCGTCGGCAAACCGCTGGCGAATCTGCTTATGCGCAAGGGCGACGGCGGCGACGCCACCGTCACCGTCTGCCACAGCCGCACGCCCGGCCTTGGCGAATACACCCGCCAGGCGGACATCCTGATTGCGGCGGTTGGCCGTGCCGGTGTCATCACTGCGGAGATGGTCAAGCTTGGCGCGGTGGTCATCGACGTAGGGGTGAACCGGGTGGAGTCGCCGGAGTCTCCGCGCGGGTATGTGCTGCGCGGCGATGTCGATTTCCCTGGCGTCAGCCAGGTGGCGTCGATGATCACTCCGGTGCCGGGCGGCGTCGGCCCCATGACCATCACCATGCTCTTGTACAACACCGTCCGCTCGGCCGAAAATTCGGTCCAGGGCAACTGATCCGCCTTTTTGGTCTTGACTATGGATAAACCGGAAAAATCCCCTGCGCCGCGGCCGATGCCGGCGGGACGCGTTGCGGGGATGGCGCGAAACTGCGCCCAGATAGTGGTCGACGCCTTTGCCGCATCGCTTCTGGACCGCCGTCCGGCAGATCGATGCCTGCATGAAATCTGCCGCAGCAACCACCAGCTGGGATCGCGGGATCGCCGAATCATCAGCGAGACGCTGTTCTCGATGTTGCGCTGGTGGGGGTGGCTCCAGAAGCTGGCGCCCGCCAAATTCCTCGACGCCTGGCACTCCGGCGCCGCCTCCCGTGACGTCAGCCTCCCGCCATTTCCGTGGTATGGCTGCATGAGCGCCGCATGGCTATTGGAGAATCGCCGGCAGCTGCCCCCGCCAGTGATGCATTGGTTCCGCGAGGCCGGGCTCTACCCGGAGCTTCTGGATGGCCTCCCCGCGGACGCGCCCGTCCCCGAACGCCGGAAATGCCTGCGGCACTTCTTCAAGGGCGGCGACATGCCGGCCATGGCCATCGAGGAGCTGCTGCCGGCGTGGATCGACGATGAATTGCCGGATGGCGACAGCCTCGACAGGCGCCAGCTGATCGAGTGGTTCCAGAAGCGCCCGCCGGTGTGGATCCGCGCCCAGTGCAATGACGCCGACGGTTTTGTCGCCGCACTGCAGAAGCAAAGCGAGGGCGCCGTCAAGCCGTTGCCGCATCCGGTGTTGCCGCATGCCTACTGCGTCCGGCACGCATCCGCCAATCTGCGGGGGCTCAAGGCCTTCCAGGACGGCCTCTTCGAGGTGCAGGACCTGGCTTCGCAGGCGGTGGCGTTCGTCTGCGCCCCCAGGCCCGGCGACCAATGGTGGGATGCCTGTGCCGGAGGCGGCGGCAAGACCCTCCATCTGGCGCAGCTGATGCATAATCGCGGAACCATCCTGGCCACCGACTTGAGGGCCGAAAAGCTCGAGGAGGTCAAGTTGCGCGCCCGCCGCGGACACTTCAACAACATCCGGATGAAGCAGTGGAATGGCAAAAGCGGCGCAGATTACCGCGACCGCTTTGACGGCGTGCTCGTCGATGTCCCGTGCTCCTGCTCCGGCACCTGGCGGCGCACCCCTGACGGACGCTGGAACACCACCCGCGAAAAGATCGCCGAGTTCGCCGCGCTGCAAAGCCAGATCCTCAACGCCGCCGCCGAAGGCGTCAAGCCCGGTGGGAAACTGGTCTATTCCACCTGCTCGATGTTCCGCAGCGAGAACCAGGGCGTCGTCGAGTCATTCCTGCAGACCCATCCCGACTTCATCCTGCTTCCCCACGACAATCCGCTGACTGCGCAACCCGCCGAGGGCATGACCCAGATCTGGCCCTGGCCGGAGGACAATGACGCCATGTTCACCGCCCTCATGGTCCGCAGGAAGAAAACGCTGGCTGACTGAGGATGATGCCGCAAGGGGAGGTGGCGCGACCGCGCCGGAGGGGTTACCGCCGGTCATGACGTGCCGTCGTGCACGGACGTAAAACGACCGCGCTCACGTTTTCACGACAAGAAAAGCCTCCCCTGCAAGGGGAGGTGGCGCGACAGCGCCGGAGGGGTTGCCGTCGGTCATGACGTGCGTCCGTGCGTAGTTTGAAGAACGCGCTTTGTTGTAACAACATAATTGTCCAAGGGCGGGACGCCCTTGCTACCCCGGGGGAGGCGCGACAGCGCCGGAGGGGTTGGCGCCGGTCATGACGTGCGTCTGTGCGTAGTTTGAAGAACGCGCTTTGTTGTAACAACATAATTGCCCAAGGGCGGGACGCCCTTGCTACCCCCCATTGTCCAAGGGCGGGACGCCCTTGCTACCCCCCTTGCCAAGTTCACTCACGCGGTTAGCTCATCCAACCCACCCATCCCATCATGAAGACGCTGTTTGACCATGCCCGCGAGGAGCGGCTTCGCAAGGAGTCGCCATTGGCCGCGCGGATGCGTCCGCGTACCTTGGATGAGTATATCGGCCAGCGGCATATCCTGGCGCCGGGGCGGTTGCTGCGGCGGGCCATTCAGGCCGATCAGCTCTCGTCGCTGATTTTCTACGGTCCGCCGGGCACGGGCAAGACCACATTGGCCAGCGTGATCGCCAATACCACCAGTTCCGCCTTTGTCACTCTCAATGCGGTGATGGCCGGGATTGCGGATTTGCGCTCGATCACCGCCGAGGCCCAGCGCCGCCTGGGCGAATACGGCCAGCGCACCATCCTGTTCATCGACGAGGTCCACCGTTGGAACAAGGCCCAGCAGGATGCGCTGCTTCCCTGGGTGGAGAACGGCACTGTCATCCTGGTTGGCGCGACCACCGAAAACCCCTATTTCACCGTCAATCGCGCCCTGGTTTCGCGAAGCCGGATCTTCCAGCTCAAGCCGCTGGCTGCCGGGGATATCAAGGCGATCATCCACCAGGCGCTGTCCGACAGCGCCCGCGGCTATGGCCTCCGGAAGATCGTGCTGGAGGATGACGCGTTGTCGCACCTGGCCGATGTCGCCAACGGCGATGCCCGTGCCGCGCTCAACGCCCTGGAGCTGGCGGTGGAGACCACTGCGCCGTCAGCGGATGACGGCGTCATCCGCATCACCCTTCCGGTTGCCGAGGAGTCGATCCAGCATCGCGCCGTGCTCTACGACCGCGAGGGCGATTGCCATTTCGACACCATTTCCGCATTCATCAAGTCCATGCGCGGCAGCGACCCGGATGCCACCTTCTATTGGCTGGCCAAGATGATCTATGCCGGCGAGGACCCCCGGTTCATTTTCCGTCGCATGCTCATCTTCGCCTCCGAGGATATCGGGATGGCGGATCCCCACGCCCTCCAGGTTGTCACTGCCGCCGCCGAGTCCTTCGACCGCGTCGGGCTGCCGGAGGGCCATTATCCGCTGGCGCATGCCGCCCTCTATTGCGCCACCGCGCCAAAATCCAATTCGGTGATGGGATTTTTCGATGCCCTCAAATGCATTGAAAAGGAGCGCGAGGGCGAAGTCCCCAACCATCTCCGCGATCCCAGCCGGGACCAGGACGGCTTTGGCCATGGCGTCGGATACAAGTACCCGCATGAGTACCGCCAGCACTGGGTGGCGCAGCAGTATCTCCCGGCATCATTGCAGGGGCGGGTCTTCTACGAACCCGGCGAAATCGGCTATGAGAGCACGCTTGCCGACCAGATCCGCGAGCGCCGCGAGCTGCAGCTGGCGGCGCTGCGGGAAAGCGAGGATGACGTCCAGCCGCCGGAAATCCTGACCTTCTCCTACGAGGACAAGCAGACCAGCCAATGGCTGGCACGCGCAGTGGACTCGCTGGCCGGGGGGCTTGCCGCCGTGCGCACCGGGCTCTTCCGCGCCCGCGCCATCCAGCGCCACGAGCTTGTCCTCGATCTGTGCGGAAGCAGCGGACTGCTCACCTGGGAGGCCGTCCGGCAGGTCCCCGAGGGCGGCGTGTACTCGCTGGTGAATTCTCCGCAGGATGGCGAAAAGCTCCTTGAGCAGGCCCATAATCTGCCGCAATTGCGCCGGCCGCAAGTCGTGGTCGCCACCGTCGACACCCTCGATCAGGCGATCGACCCGTCGCTGCATTTCGAATTCGCCGTCGGCCGCAATGTCCTGGGGACCAGCGACCGGCATGCCGCACGGATCAAGGCGATCATCGGACGGCTGGCGCCCGGCGGCACCATCGCCCTGGCGGAAAACATCCCCTCCTGCGGACAGCGGCTTTCCCGGCTGCTGGACGCCCATGCCGTCCCCCCGCAGATCGCCGAAGCCGAAGAGGCCATCTACCACGACTGCAGCGACTGCCTGGTCAATTGGAATGCCGATGACCTCAAGGAGCAATTCGTTGCGGCCGGACTGCGGGAGACGGCCATGCAGATCCTCCCGATGAAGCGCAATATCATCCTGAATGGCGCCCTGATCGACCGATGGTTCAATTTGCAGGATCCCGGCAGCTACGCGGGGCGGCTGCTGCAATCCGGGCTGCCGCGCGATGCCATCCTGGCGCTCCGGCAGGCGCTGGCGCCGCTGGTCGGCGGCAATGTCACCATGAACAGCACCACCGCCATCATCCATGGGGTGATGACCAAAGGTTAGACCGAAAAAGTAGGCGGCGGAGACGTCGTCCCCGGCCCGCCAGCCATGCGCGGCGCGGCCGTAAAAATTCGCGCTGTCCCCTTGAAGTCTGGGAATCTTATGCTAAAGTATGCCTTGCTACGCATTTCAGATGCAAGGCGACATCCTATTTTTTTTGCGGAGAGGTGGCTGAGTGGCCGAAAGTAACAGTTTGCTAAACTGTCGTAGGGGTAACTCTACCGGGGGTTCGAATCCCCCCCTCTCCGCCATTTTTTTGCCCTTTTTCCAATCTGCCCCGAGAAGTGAAAAATTCTGACTTTCACTAAAACTCGCTTACTCAAAAGGTATTACGACTATTTGCCCGTGTGCATGAAATACACTCAGAATCCCGTCGAGCGGCCGATTTTGCCGGAAAAATTTTGAGAATCGGTCAAAATTCTGAGTTTTTCTGGCATTTTTGGCGATTTCCTGGGGAGACTTCAGATTTTTTGTGATACGCTTATCGCGATTGGTCAATTGAGAGACCGGATACCCCCTTTTTAAGCCCTTTTTCGGGGTGTCCGTTTCCCGTTCCCTGGTCGCTTTTTCATCATGGGTAAATCATAATTACCCTCAAAACACCCCCTATTGTAACTTGCGAGGTTATCCATATTCCAAATTCGATTTTTTCGAGTGAGGATAGGAACCCCCGGTATGCGGAAAACCAAAGGTCTCTACCATTCAAAATACAACGGAGGCAACATCTTCCATCGGAATTGCTGCCCCATCTTCCATGACCAGAAGCCTCTCCGAGACGGAAATGTTACGCACCCGGCCCGCGACAGTGACATACACACCACCGGCCTTCCGGTTATCGGGAACGAAGTATTCGATGGTCACTTCCGGGCGATCTTTCAGCCGGGCGGCAAGATCGGTGAGACGGCGGTTCAATTCTGCGGCCCCCTGCGCGTCCAGTTCGCGTCTTTCGGTGGTCAGCCGGGCTGTTTCCCCTACTGCCGCCTCGTAGCCCGTCAGCGCGGCAAACGGCGCGAACTGTGCGGCCCGGTCGCGGAGCGGCATCTGCGGATGGTTCTGCGAAACGTGGTGCGTCAGGTGAATGATGTCATCGTAGGGTGTCTTCATTTCCGATGTCCTCCGATCTGTTCGTTTCGTTCCTTGCCGGTCGCGCCCTCCACGAAGTTCGTGCCCTTCAGGATGGCGTTCTTCCCCATCCGGTTCTTGATGCCGATGATCGCCTGCTGCAGACGCTTCTCCTTGTCCAGTTCCGCCTGTTCCTCGGCTTTCTGTTTTTCCAGTGCCTCGTAATCGGGTGAAAAGGTCCGGCTGGTCAGCGTCCGCATCAGCCGGGATGTCGTTCTCGCTGATGATGTGGTTCGCCGCGACCGTGATCCGCCGGACCAGCAGATTCGGATCGACGCAGCGGTTGAACAGTCCCATCATCGCTTCCGTGATGATGGGACTGACGATGTGAAGCGCTCAAGGTTGACCGAGCCGTGTGCCTCTTTCGGGACCTGTCTGCCGTAATGGTCGGTCCGGACCGGGCCGTTGTATCTCATCCGCCGCATCGGATCGGAGAGATTGCTCGTGTCATACCCCACGGTCAGCACCAGCTGATCGGGCACCAGATGTTTTTCCACGAGATCGAGCGCGAGCTGGTCGGTCATCTCACGGGCGACGACCTTGCCCTTTTCGAATTCATACGGTTCCTGCAGCACCTGTCCGGAACTCATGCTGTTGTTCTCCGGCTTGTAGGCTTTGATCTCCGCAATGGTGACCGGCTCCCAATCCCAGGCATGGTCGATCAGGAGTTCCGCATTGACGCCGAAGGTCCGGTAAAGGACTTCCTCGCACTTGATTGACATCCGGGCGACGTCATCCATCGTGTGCATACCCATTGATTCCAGCCGCGCGGCGTATCCGTGCCCCACGCGCCAGAAATCCGTCAGCGGCCGGTGCGACCAGAGCTTCTCCCGATAGGACTGCTCGCCCAGTTCGGCAATCCGGACACCGTCCCTGTCGGCGGGAATGTGTTTCGCCGTGATATCCATTGCGATCTTGGCGAGATACAGGTTCGTGCCGATCCCCGCCGTGGCGGTGGACCCGGTGCTGGCGAGCACCTCCCGGATCAGCTTCATCGTGAAATCGTGGGCGGAGAGTTTGTAAAGTTTCAGGTAGGAGGTTGCGTCGATGAACACCTCGTCGATGGAATAAACGTGGATGTCGTCCGGCGAGACGTATTTCAGGTAGATCCCGTAGATCTGCGAACTGACCTCAATGTAACGGGCCATGCGCGGCATGGCGACGATGTAGTCCAGCTCAAGGGCGGGATTCGCCGCCAGTTCCGGGGCGTTGGCGGATTTGCCCGTAAAACGTCGCTGTGGCGCGAGTCTTTGCCGCTGGACGTTGATCTGCCGCACCTTCTGCACGACTCGAACCCGTAAGATCGGCAAGCATCTTTACGATTCGCATTATGCCGGACTGGACATCAAGACGCAGGTCACGCTCCGGGATGACAAGATCGACGAGATCGTGGTCGCCGTCCCGATGACGGAGAAACACTATGATTACGATATCGCCAGCATGGTTCAGTTCTGCTGCTGCGGGAGCCGGGACTACAAGCTGATCGTCAACGGCACGGGACGGTATCTGAAGCACGGCCCGGTGGGCGACTGCGGCACGACCGGCCGCAAGCTGGCGGTGGATTTCTACGGCGGGAACCGCAAAATCGGCGGCGGCTCGCCGTGGACGAAGGGCGGCACGAAGGCGGACCTGTCGCTGAACCTGCTGGCGCGGGCGAAGGCGCTCTCCTACATCGAACATTTCCCGGACTGCCCGGAGGTGTTCTGCGCGATTTCCTGCCGCATCGGGTCGCCGCTGATACTGGTCGTGTTCACCGACCGGCAGGGAAATGAACTGCTCTCATACCGTGATTCGGTCAAGCCGGAGGAACTCATCCGGGAGTTCCGGCTCGACCAGCCGCGCTTCGCGGCGATGTGCAGGGACGGGCTGTTCACATGATCACTGCATTCACCTGGGCGATCACCGTCCTGAGCTTCACCGGAACGGCGCTGAATGTCCGGAAGAACATCTGGTGCTTCTACCTCTGGGCGGTGGGCAACATCGCGTGGCTGGGCTTCGACCTCTGGTCCGGACTCTACAGTCGGGCGGTATTGGACGCCGTGCATCTGGCCTTCGCCGTCTGGGGAGCCATTGTGTGGAGACGAAAAAGCCCCTCGGAGTGAGGGGCTGACGATGGAGGCGGGAAAAACGCTTACTGATTGTCGGGGACAAACACCTTGGCATCGAGGGAAGCGATGTCGCGGAAATGCTTTTGATTCGCGCTGCACAACGTGAGAAAATTTTCACAGGCAGTGGCGAACACCAAAGCATCGGCAAGTTGGATGCCGGATTTCAGTGCATATTCCTCAATGAGAATCATGGCGCGATGCGAAACCGCCTCGGTAATGGGCAGGACAGTGAAATCCAGCGCATTCAGGAACTGTTTGATGAGCGTCTGCTCTTGCTTGTTCCGCGCTCCCTGCATTAGCTCCATGTAGTTGACGGCGGAGATGAAACGGTTATCATCTTTGTCAATTTCTTTCGCGGCCTTCGCCGAACCGTGAAGCGCCCAGATGAGAACATCGGTGCCGAACAGCATCAGAAGCTCCTGGATTTGCGGATTTCATCGACATAGGCGATGGGATCGGTCATGTCGGCGCGATCAGCCCACATCCCGAACGCGGGAAGATCGGCGACCTTGACCTTGACGGGTTTCGACTCGCCAAAGGGAACGATCACGGCGCGGCGGCGGCCGCGATGGGTGAGCGTGACACGCTCACGGCGGTCGATTGCCGACATGACATCGCGCATCTTTTTTCTGAGATCAAGAACGCTGGCTTCCATGATAAACCTCCTTCTCAAGTGTACACTTATACTATACACTCCGCGGGTGTGTTTTTTCAAGTGCCAAATGCGGAAAATCCCGGTTTCGTAACTGGAAAAGTTAAACGCACAAAACGCGTGCGTTTAACTTTTCCAGTTACGATTCCGCGGAAAAACGGAAGCGCCTCCGCCTTTCCGCGGAATTTGCATTCACAGCTCCTTCATATATTTCTCAATTTCTTCAAAGGGCTGGTTCCAGCCGACACCTACATACATGGTGCGGGCGAGGATGTCCAGGGTGCGTGGCGCGGCGTCGCGGTCAAACCGGGCGTTGCGCCCCTCCGGGGTGAGGAACGGATTGACGTCATCGCGGTAGGCACGCTTTTCCACCAGCGGCGGCCAGTTGATGAACACATGCCGTCCGCAGCTTTCGAAGATGCTTTTCCAGTCTTTGGCTTCCCCGGCCTTCCGGAAGTCCTTTTCAGAATCGAACTGGATGGCGAGGTTGATCTGGGATTCCGGATCGTTGTGGGGGATGACTTTATACTTTCCTTCCCTGATCAGGATGTCCCGGGCGAACTGGATACGCTTGCGGTGCTCGTCCATCCAGTGGTCCATCTTCTGTAGCTGGGCGTAGAGAATGGCCCCCTCGATTTCGCTGGCGCGGTAGTCCTGTCCGGCAAACATCGGGATTTTGACCTCCGCGTCATAGCTTTGGACAAAGGTCCCCGCGTCGTGCCAGAGCCGTGCACGGTCGAAATATTCGAAGCAGTCGGAGACGATGGCCCCGCCTTCGCCGCAGGTGATGTTCTTGTAGTTGTTGAAGCTGTAGCACCCCATCGCGCCGATGGTCCCAAGCCGGCGGCCCTTGTAGTAACCGCCCACCGCCTGGCATGCGTCTTCCACCACGGGGATGCCGTGGCGGTTGGCGATTGCCATGATCCTGTCCATGTCGCAGGGCAGGTTGGCCATGTGGATCACCAGGATGGCTTTGGTGCGCGGCGTGATTTTGCGTTCGAGGTCATCGGGGTCCATGGTCAGCGATTCATTGATTTCCACCAGCTTCGGGATCGCCTGCAGCAGCATGGGCGCAAGCGGCGTGGAAATCCAGGTGTAGGCGGACAAAAGCACTTCGTCGCCTTTGCCGATCCCCAGTGCGACCATGGCGCACATCAGCGCGCTGGTCCCTGAGTTGACCATGAGGGCGTGCTTGGAGCCCAGTTTTTCCGCGAGAAGGCGTTCCGCCCGGGCCAGATAGCCCTCCGTGCGGCCCTGGAAGCGGGTGAGTACGCCGCGCCGCAGCGTATCGGTCACGGCATTGATTTCTTCCTGTCCAATCTCGTACATTTTTCATTCCTCCGTCATTGGTTGTGGGGCATTTTTTTTGGGAAAAAACATGGCGCGGAGAGCCTATCGCAGCTGCCGCAGGCTCTCCGCGGCATCCCGGAACGGATCATCGGAAAAATCCTGCTCGTAGATGCACCATTGGGCCTGGATCTGCCGCGCCGCATGGAGGCAGTCGGCGACAGGCACGACGCCCCTGCCCAGCGCCGTGGTGACGCTGGAGTCCCCGGCGATGATGGCGTCCTTCAAATGGACTTGCCGGATGCGGGATGCGTACTTCCGGATGAGCGAAGGCGCATCGCCGCCGCCCCGGGTGATCCAGCAGACATCCGGCTCCCAGAAGACATTTTGCCCATCGGTGTGGTCCAGCAGCTGCTCCATGGCGCTGCGGCCGTCCAGTTCGGCAAATTCGGCCCAGTGGTTGTGGTAGGAAAAGCAGCAGCGGTGTTCCGCAGCTGCCGCGCCGATGGCCTCCATCCTGGCCAGTGCGGCGGGGTATTCCCTGGCAAAATCCAGGAACATGCTGACCGTGACTGCGGGGGAGTTCAGTGTGCGGGCATATTCGTATGCGCGGCCTTCCCCGGAAAGCAGATCCTTTTCCTTGAACATGGTCCCGGCGCATTCCAGACGCAGGTCCCTGAGCAGAGCCGCCAGCGCCTCCGGCTCAAGCGAGCCGTAGAATGGAAAGAACTCGACGCCGTCGAAGCCGATTTTCGCAATCTCCCGCAGGGCGCCGGCAAAGTCCTGCGCCAGGGCGTCACGGAATGTATAAAGCTGAACACCTGTCTTCATTTTTGCGGCCTCTCCGTTTTTTCATTTGCTTTTCTTGCGGCTGCGTATATATTTTACTACAAAGAGACGGGAGGCACAATCCATTGAATTTGCTATGAATACACCAATCTTGCGGAATTTGGAATTTCACAATGCGGTAAGGCGCATTCTCACCCCGCAGTCGCCGGGAGGGCGCCCGCTGCATCCGGACATGGGGTTCATTTCCGACCGCCACCCGTTTTTCGAGGTTCTTGTCGCGCTGGAGGGGCGTTGCGAATATCCCATTGCCGGGCAGCTGTTTGACCTGGCGGCGGGTACCGCGGTTCTGCTTCCGCCGTGGTGTCTGCATTCCTTTGGCTACCGTCCCTGCGATACGGAGCTGCTCCATGTGTGGATCCGGTTTCACGGCGCGTGCAACGGAAGCGGCATAAGGGTGCATCGCGGCAGCTGGACCACCTGTCCGGAGCTGTCCTTCCAGCTTTCCCCGGAATGCGGCACGCTGTTCCAGATGCGCTGGGAGGCCTGGGAGAAAAATGGCCGGCCCGGCATGGAGAGGCTCTTCTTCCAGAATATCCTGAATTCGGCGCTGGATGAGATGCTGCTGCGTCGGCTGGAGGACGCCGCTGCCCGGCGGGATGTCGTCCAGGAGACACTTGCCCTGATCCGCAGCTCCCATGGCCACGGCTGCACGCTGGAGATGCTGGCCACGCAGGCGCGTTGCAGCAAATATCATCTGGCCCATCGGGTGAAGTGCGAAACCGGGCGGACCATCGGCAGCTTCATCGAGGAGGCGCGTCTGCACTACGTCCATTCCGCCAGGGAGCACGGGCTGTCGCAAAAGGAGATTGCCTGGAATCTCGGCTTTGCCTCCGGGGCATCCTTCTGGAACTGGTATCATCGGCACCAGGGCGATTCCGGCGAGCATCCCGCGGAACCATGACAATTTTGCCAGCGCGCCGCCGAAAATGGCTGGTCTGCAGACCGCCACTGCCGGGCCGGGGGCGTTATTTTGCCAGGAGCTTCAGTGCGGCCAGGCAGAAGTAGCGGATGCCCACGGGCAGCAAATTGTCGTCGAAGTCGAAGCGGTCGCTGTGCAGCGGCGCCGAGTCCCCGCCGCCGATATGGCAGAAGACGCCGGGGTATTTTGCAAGATACCAGGAGAAGTCCTCGCTGCTCATGGTATGCTCCGGCAGCTCGAAGAACGCCTCGTGGCCGCAGTTCTCCACCACCAGACTGCGGATTTTTTCATAATCCCCGGGGCGGTTGATGAGCGGCGGATAGCTTAGGGGGCAGCTGAATTCACTGCGGATGCCGCGCTGTTCCGTGATCGCCTTCACCGTCGCCTCAAAGTCGGCAAGCAGCTTCATCCCGCTTTCCCTTTCCGGGAAACGGATGGTCCCCTTGAGCTCCATTGTCTCCGGGATCACAATATTGCTGCTTCCGGCATGGCATGCGCAGAAGGCCAGGACGCAGTCGTCCGGCACGATGGATCGGCACGCGGTCATGATGTCCGCCGCGCAGTCAATAGGATTTTTGGCCAGTCTGGGCAGGCTGCCGTGACCGCCCTGGCCGTGGAGCGCAATGCGGAAGAATCCGGCGGCGGCCATCAGCACCCCCGGCCTGGTGCAGATTTTTCCGTAAGGCTCGCCGGGCCAGCTATGCAGTCCGGTGATGAAATCCGGTTCCGGATCCAGCAGCGCCCCGGCGTCCAGGAGGTCATGGGCCAGGCCGGCCATCTCTTCGCCCGGCTGGAAGAGAAAGCGGACCGAGCAGGGCGTCTCGTCCCGCAGGGAAGCGAGGATTCTCGCCGCGCCGTAGAGCATGGCGGCATGGCCATCGTGGCCGCACGCGTGCATCATTCCTGGATGGGTGGATCGGTATGGGCAGCTTTTGCTGGCTTCCTCCACGGGGAGTGCATCGATGTCGGCGCGCAGCGTGATGTTTTTCGCCTGGCCGCGGTTGAGCAGCGCCACCACGTCCGTTTGCAGGAAGGGCCGCTGCAGCTCCAGCCCCAGCGGCGCCAGGGCTTCGCGGATTGCGGCGGCGGTCTTGAATTCCCTTCCCGCGATCTCCGGAATCCGGTGCAGGCGATGACGGAAATCCCTCACCTCGGGTAGGATGGCCGCGATGGCTTCGTCCAGTTCATTGAGCGAAATCATGATCGCCTCCGGTTCCGTGAAGCGGCTGGTTTTGGCGTCAGAATGAGGTTCTTTGAGGGAGCGTGTGACCGAAAAATGACGGAATCATGGCGCAGAGAAGCCTGCTTCACGGATTCAGGCGCTTCCCTTCCGCCGAAACCGGCGGACTGCGGCAGCGTCAGCTTGCCGGCCTTGCCCATTCCTCAGAACTTGCCGTCATTGACTTCAAAATGGGTGGGCTTGCCGATGGAAATGCCGCCGTTCCTGATCCATTCTGCCTGCATGACGACGAGTTCCTCCAGGCGGATGCGGGGATGGCCGAGAAGCCGGAACATCTTTCCGGCGTTGTTGAGGTAATTGAGGTCGCCGGGCTTCTCCAGCTGAAATTTCACCTCCCTGCCCATGATCCTGCCCATGGCCAGCGCAATGTCCTCCACGCTGGCGATCTCCGGGCCGGTGACATTCAGGATCTGGCAGGGGGCGTCGGCCAGCTCCAGGGAACGCAGCGCGGCCTCGGTCACATCCCCCTGCCAGATCACGTTGCAGTAGCCGACGGCATTGCTGACGGGGCGCCCCTCCCAGACGGCGCGGCCGATGTCGTCCAGCACGCCGTAGCGCAGATCCACCGAGTAGTTGAGCCGGAAAAGCAGGAGGTTCGTGTGATGCTTCTGGGCGTAATATTGAAAAATGCGCTCGCGCCCCAGGCAGGACTGGGCATATTCCCCCACTGGCGCCGGAGCGTCGTCCTCGGTGCAGCCGCCCTGCCGGACCGACCGCAGGGGATAGACGCATCCGGTGGAGAACGCCACGATCCGGCTCTCCCTGAAGTGCTCGGCGGCCAGCGCCGGCGCGATCACGTTCATCGCCCAGGTGACGGGCTGGCTGCCCTGGGTGCCGAACTTGCGGCCCGCCAGGAAGATCACATTCCTGGCCTGGGGCAGCCTTGCGATCTGGCTGCGCTCCAGGAGGTCGCAGGGGATGGTGATGATCCCGGCGTCCTCCAGCTTGGCACGGTCCACCGAATTGGAAAAGCGGGAAACGCCGTAGACCCTCTTTTCGACGCCGGCCTGTCGGATCGCCTCGATAGCCTGCATCCCCAGGCTGACGCCGATTTTTCCGGCGATGCCCAGAATGATGATGTCGCCGTCCAGGCGCCTCATCATATCGACCAGCTCCGGGGACGGGGCGGCAAGGAGGGCATCCAGCTCCCCTTCGGAATTGATCTTGCGGGATAATGGCATCTCTACACTCCTGGCGTCGGATGAGAAAACAATGGCGCAGTTCCGTCTTCTAATATATACCGACTTTTGTCCTGTCCCGTTGTTGACGCCCCGTAAATCCATCCGGAGCTTCGCTGGCGTTTCTAATTGAATGAATTGTTCCGCCAATCGTTGGCGCCGTGCACCGACGGCGTGAACCAGATGTTGCCTAATCCTGCGGCATTTCCTTCCGCATAAAGGTTTTTCGCCGCATCGGAACGCGCGGTGTCGACATGGAGGTCGGCCCGCAGCACCGTCGCCTCAAGTCCGTGGCGCGGATAGGCGTTGGCACCGCCGCCGAGCTGTATCGGCTCGACCATGCAATAGCCATGCGTGCCGCCATCGATCTTCACTTCGGTGGTGACGATCAATTTCGACGGCCGGGCGACGCTGCCCATCATTACCGGAGCGCACTCGAAAATGCCGCTGTACTTGTCAGTTGCCTGGAGAACGCGGTAGTTGTATCCATAGGTGATCTGCCCGTTGGTGAAATGCCAGTCCATATCGTACGAGGGATCGAAGGCATCGTTCGGACACCAGAGGTAGTTTTTGAGGTTGCCGCTGCTGGCGCCGAGGCAATTTGCGGCGCGGATGTACCAGTATTGCCCTTGGCCAAGCATGTCGTTGCCAGCCGGAAACAGATCGTTGTTGTCGATCGAATAAATTCCGAGCCCCAGCCCGATCTGCTTCTGATTGCCGAGGCAGCGGGTTTTGCGCGCCGCCTCCCGTGCCTTGTTCAAGGCCGGGAGCAGCATCGAAGCCAAAATCGCGATGATCGCGATCACGACCAGCAACTCGATCAGGGTGAACCGGGCCGTCCGGGCGGCGGACCGGCCACAGGCATTCAGGGCATTGCCTTGCAAAAATGCTCGCCCGGACTTCATATTGCCGGAGGCGCTGGCCGATGTGATAGCTTGCTTCATGATAGGTATCCCCTTCTGCTGTTAATGAATTACATGAATTGAATTTCGCCCCATTCGGCCGGGTTGTTCCATTTGTCGCCCTTGCGGTTGTTCCACATCGCGCCAGGCAGCGCCAAGTCGAAGCGCCAGACATCGCCCGGCTTCGGAACCGCGCCGAAAAAACTCCATGGAATCGTCACGGCCATCGCCCAGCCCTCCGGGGTGTCCGTGGCGGTGATTTCCGCCTGGACCCGGTCGCCGGCAGTCAGGCCAGAGGACGCATCGTAGCTGATTAACACCGCATCGGGCCTGTGTTCCGCCGTGGTCGGCGCGATGCAGATCTGATGGAGATTGCCGTCGAGGAAATTCTCCGCCGAATTTCCCATAAACAGCCGGAGCGAATCCCCGGCCCATATCCACCAGCCGGATTGATCATTCTTCATCGGTTTCCCGGAGCGGACATTGACCGCAAGCGTGAAGCCGCTTTCATCATACCAGGAGTCGAAGGAACCGACATTCTCCGGAGTCTCCCCGATGGCGGTTGCGCTGTCGCCGATGCCGGCTCCGGCCATCGCCCGTGTCGATTGCGCCGGAATCATCGCGAAGGCGAGTTTTCCGTAATCCACCGGGGATGGTCTGCCGCCGCGTTTGGAAAGCGCACGCTTTACCAGATTGGGACGCAGATCCGGCGGCAATGGCTTAATTCCATCGGGCTTCGCTGTTTCCAGCAGAAGGAAGAGCGGGTCGGCGCCTGGCTTCACAGTCACGCCATCCCCGGAGGCCGCCACCCGTCCCGCGACGGGAGTTGCACCCCAGACGTCGGAAACGAGGCGCGGTTTGCCTGGCAACGTCACGAGGGGCGCGTCGGGAAGCCGCTGGGCGTCGCTCCAGACCGTCGCCATCACGCCGTCCGGAATCAGTGGGGTGCGCCAATACCAGACATGAAGGTATTCGGGAGTTTCGGCGCGCCCGAGGAATTCCGCACCCTCCAGCAGACGGGTGGCGGCCCCCATGGCCACGGCGGCAAGTTTCGGTGAGCCGTCGAGGCGGAAAAAACCGAAATGATGCTCCGGACAGTCCGGGTCGGACCCCCAATCCTCGAGCATGTGGAAGTGAATGCGCTCCACGCCGGCGGCCAGCGAAATCAGCAGTGTGCGTGTGTTGAACACCGCCTGCTCAAATTCGGAAACCCGCTGATAGCTGGGCGTGTCGATCCGGGTGGTCGGCCAGCCGACCTCGCTGAAGATGATCCCCTGCCTGTCGCCGTAGCGGTCGATGGCGCGCCTCAGCCGGGTGATGTCGCCAAGCAAGCCGTCCTCCGGCCCCTGGTTGGTGTGGCGGTAGGGATGGATGTCCACCAGCGCGAAATGCTTCGACAATCCCGCCTTCAATAGCCGGACAATGTAGCCGACGTCGGAGTCCCCAGTGGTGCCGAGGATCATCCGCGCCTCGGGCTGGACGGCGTGGACCGCTTCGGCGGCGGTGCGGCTCATGGCGACGAATTCATCGAAGGTCCCCTTGAAGCTGCCGTAGGGTTCGTTGTTGGGTTCGTTCCATATCTCGTATTCCGGGATGATTATGCCGCGGTAATGTTCGGCGGCGGCGCGGCAGAAGGCGGCGTACTCCGACAGGTATTCCGGTCTGGGCGGATAATGGCCGGGCCACTCCCCATGCTTGACACGGGCCGGATCGACCGCCCACGACGGACTCCACGCCAGGTTGCCACGCCGCAGTATTCCATCGGCAATCACGGTTTCCGCAAAATCCCCGGCGGGGGGAAAAGTGATTTTGCCCGGCCCCTCGGCACCGGCTTCGCACCATGCGGCACAGCCGGTGCGTTCCTGGTGGACTCCGAGCATCCGGCCGATGGCGGGGCCGTCGAGCTTCGCGGATTCCCGGAATCCCCCCCGACGGGAAATGCCGACAATTCCGAAGGGCGAGCGGCGCTTCGCGGCGAAATCAAGGTTGCGGGGATGCGGCACGATTCCGATTCTGCGCGCATCGAGCAGCTCGCACCCCTTCAGGAAACGGATCTCATATATCCCGGATTCCAGCTCCGGCAGTTCGGCAAGCAGACGCCCACCAATGCGGGTCAGCACAAGACCACGGGCCGCGCCGCCGCGCCCAAGATCGACGACGGTGACGGTGTCAACCTCGTCCCCGTCACAGGAAAAATACGGCCTGTCCTCCGGGAAATAAAGAAATCCCATGGCGGCGTGATCCGGGTGAATCGTTACAGTCGCGCGGGCTTTGCCGCCGTGGCGTGATGAATACGCGAGAATTCCGCCGTTGCCGAACCACTCCGCAATTCCGGCATATCCGTCAAGTTCCATGCGGATGACCAGGTCGCGGCAATTCTCCGGCACGCCGATCCAGTCTCCGGCCACTGGGGCGAGATCGCCGCCTTGGCGATATTTGCCGGATGCGGCATTCAACACGACCATCTCCTGAAAATCCATGCCGTCAACGGAATACAGAAAGCGGCATCCGCCGTTGGAAAAATCCACGCCGCGCAAATTCGGGGTCGTGAAGCGGATTTGGTCGAGCGGCTGTTCAAAATGGAATTTCAAATCGAAGACGGCGCGTCCGCCGGCGATTTTGCGGGAGATCAGCTGCCCGGCAGGATTTTTCTCGAATGCCACCCCGTTGGCGTTGCTCCAGAGCGTGGGCGCCGCCGCCCGCCCGATCGCCAATTCGGCGGGTGCGGCCGCAGTGCCGGAGCCGGTCACCTCATTGGATGATGCGCCGCCGAACTCCCATTGCGCCGCCCCGGCCAGTCCGCCGAGAAGCGCGAGAACCACAATCGCCAATTTTTTCATGCGATGCCCTCCAGTCAATTGGTTGATCTGCGCTCACGCACCTCGCCGCGCAGCAAGACAGGCTCCGGATTCAACCGGGTCTCTTTGGAAAAACACTCCAGCAGACAGGCGGCGGCCCGCCGGCCGATCTCCTCGCGCGGCTCGTAGACCGTTGAGAGCGAAATCAATTCCGAACCGCTCTCCGGCAGATCGCCGCAGCCGATTACCGCGATGTCGTTTCGGCCCGCATCGCGGAACGCGCCCAGAATCTGAAACGCAATCATATCGCAGAATACCGCCACTGCCGTCGGCGGCTCCGGCAATGCCAGAAGCCTTTGCGCGATTCCACGGTCGGCCTCCGACGACATGGTCCGGGTGGCGCACAAGTATTCCGGCGGCATGGACAACCCCAGCTCGGCAATGCGCGCCAATGCCCCTTCGCGCCGTCCGCGGCTCTGCATGGATTCGTAGTCGGTTGTCACACAGGCGATTCGCCGATGTCCCCGGCGATAGAGCAAATCGATTTGATCGCGCCCGGCTTGCACCGGATCCAGCATGAATGACTTCACTTTGACGCCCTCAATCGCGTCGCCGATGAAGACTACCGGTGTTTCCGCGATCGTCGGCAGTCGCCGGTAGAAATCGCCCGACGCCGCTACCGGTTGGACCAGCAGCCCTTCCACCTGAAGTTCAAGAAACGCGTTGATCAGCTTTTCCTCGCGTTCGCGGCCGAACATCGTGATCCCAAGCAGTGGCTGGTAGCCCGCCGGAAGCAGGATGTCGTTCACGCCGGCCATGATCTCATTGGCCCAGGAACTGGAAAGATCGTTCATCACCACGCCAATCGTCCGGGTGGTTCTCCGGCGGAGGCTCTTGGCGAGACGGTTGGCCCGATAATGGTGAAGCCGGGCGATTTCACGCACCTTCGCCTGGGTCGCCGTCGAGATTTTCATTTCGTCACCTTTCCCGGAAAGTATATACGATACGGTTGAGGTCGCAACGCCGGAAAGCTTCGAGATGTCCTTCAAGGTAACCGCCATGGGATCAATCCCCTCCTCCTGTGAATTCCTTTTCTGAATCGATTAACTGAAACGTTTCTATGCATATTATAGTCTATTTCGCAATAAAATCAACCCCCTGTCAGCAAAAAAAACGAAGAATTCGCAAATGCGGGGCGTCTGTCTCCGCAGTGTGTGTGCTGTCCCGAGGCACGTGACGTTTTGCTGTAGCATGGCGCGTGTTTTACAAGCCATGCGTGGACGCACGTACCCCTTCCCAGCCTCCCCTGGGGTAGCAAGGCCGTCCCGGCCTTGGACAATTATGTTGTTACAACAAAGCGCGTTCTTATAAACTACGCACTACGGCACGTCATGCCCGGCGCCAACCCCTCCGGCGCTGTCGCGCCACCTCCCCTTGCAGGGGAGGCTTTTCTTGTCGTGAAAACATGAGCGCGGTCGTTTTACGGCCATGCATGGACGCACGTCAATCCCGACGCCACCCCCTCCGGCCCCTCAGCCTCCCCCGGGGTGGCAAGGCCGTCTCGTCCTTGGACAATTGTGTTGTTTGCAACATGGCGCGTTCTTCAAACTACGCATTGCCGCACGTCAAGCCCGACGCCAACCCCTCCGGCGCTGTCGCGCCACCTCCCCTTGCAGGGGAGGCTTTTCTTGTCGTG
>CAKUJM010000026.1 GCA_934661755.1 uncultured Lentisphaeria bacterium
GTGCTTTCCGTGCTTTCCGTGCTTTCCGTGCTTTCCGTGCTTTCCGTGCTTTCCGTGCTTTCCGTGCTTTCCGTGCAACTTTTACCCGTTTTTATCACTGAGGTTGTTTTTCCCGCACCGTGGTATAACGTATGCCCATGGACAAGAATATCCCCAATCCGGCCAACCGCATCGGCAATCATGAGAATCTGCGGGTTTTCCAGTTGTCACGGCTGGTATACGATATCACCGCGCACTTTGTCGAATTGTATGTGCCTGCCAACAGTCGCACCCGCGACCAAATGGTCCAGGCTGCACGATCAGTGTCTCAAAATATCGCCGAGGGCAACAACGACTACTCGACCTCGGCTAAAATCGGCATCAATCTGTTTAATGTTGCCCGTGGCTCGCTGAAGGAATTGCAGTGCGATTACCAGGATTTCCTGCGACAGCACTCATACGGGATTTGGACCAATGGCCATCCGCTCGCTGACGAGTTTATCCGACGCCGAGTTGCCAATGCCGCCGAATTCCGTGATTTTATCGGCGATGCAATGAACACCGGACAATTGGACAAGGCAGAGCTGGTGGCCAATGCCACCTTGTTGCTAATAAAACCAATACGCTTTATGCTCTCGAAACTTATCGATACCAAGATGGACGCATTTCTAAAACAGGGCGGCTTCAGCGAAAAAATGTATCAGCTACGTTCCCAGAAGCGTCAGGAACAAGGCTGACAAAAAGCACGGAGGGAAACGGGATTCCGTTTCCCTCCGTGTACCTCCGTCAATCCGTCAATCCGTTACTTTGCGGCCTGCGGGCCGAAGTTCCAGATGAAGGTATCCTCGGCGTTCTGGGCGCCTTCGACGGAGATGCCTTCCGGCAGGCCGTTGATCCTCACGGCCGGGGCGTCCAGGCGGATGCGCTCATAGCCGCGGCGGAGGTCTTCGCCATAGCCGTCGTTATAGAGCGCGGTGTGCGGGAAGTAGCGGTAGGCGCTTTCCAGCGGCCACGCCTGATCCATCAGCCACAGCTCCTTGTTAAGCAGGTTGAACATGTGGGCGTAGGCACGGTCGATGCGGCTCATCTGTTTGGCGGTGCCCATCCAGGCCACCGAATTGAAGATGACCAGTCCCGGCAGCTTCTTGGATTTGCTGTGGACTTCGCCGTCTCCGGAGGTGCCGCGGATGAATGCGAAGTACTCCCGTTCCGGCATGCCCGGCTGGGCATTGACGAAGAGATCGCCGCCG
The DNA here is from genome assembly GCA_934661755.1 of uncultured Lentisphaeria bacterium. Taxonomy (GTDB): domain Bacteria; phylum Verrucomicrobiota; class Lentisphaeria; order Oligosphaerales; family Oligosphaeraceae; genus CAKUJM01. The sequence continues at coordinate 1,230 of CAKUJM010000026.1, forward strand.
GCATTGACTTCCAGGGCGTTGCCGGCCTCGCCGATGTGGTCGCCGCTGGTCAAGTCGATGTCGTTGCCGGCATTGACGGAGGCCAACGGGCTGCCAGTGATGGCGCCACTGGCATTGATGGCCACATTGGCATCCGCCTCGACGGTGTTGCCGATGTAGACATTTCCGGCGGCATTGACCCTGACATTGCGGGCGTCGCCAGCTTCGCCGTTGAGAATCGGGGTGCCATCCTCATGGGCATAGACCGTGCCCAGGCGCAGATTGCCGCCGGAGATATCGACATTGCCGTCTTCGGCGGTGACCCGCGTGAGCGTCATGTCCAGGCCATTGATCGCGATATCGCTGTCCTCGCCCTTGGCGACCAGCTGGCCGTTGCCGATATTCCGGGCACGGACGGTGATGTCGGACTGCGCGCCCTCGGTGATGGCCGAGACCCCCTTCACATCATGGTCGAGCTTGAGGTCGATATTGCCGCCGACACCGGTGGTATGGGCAAAGACGTGGTCGGCATCGGTATCGCCATGGACATCGATCTTGCCCCTGGCATTGAGGGTGACAGTCTCGGCAATGAGCGAGCCGTCGGAGTTGATGTCGCCCTTGAGGGCATTGAGGACGATTTCACTGCCCGGGGTGAGCGGATCCGTGTCACCGGCCTGGATCAGCCCGGAGTTGTCGATGTCGCCATCGCCGCTGGTGATCTCGGCCTTGATGTCAGCGTGCATCCGGCCGGTATCCTTGTTGTGGACATCGCCGTCGCTCTCGATGACGATCTGGCCTTCTCCATCGGTGATGTCGTAGGCGGTGATGCTCCCGGAGTTGGTGGTGTCGCCATTGGCCTTGATCCGGACCAGCTTGCGGGCGTAGATGTCGCCCTGGGCGTCATTTTCGACATCGCCGGTGGCCTTGATGTTGACGGCGCCTTCGTCGCCGGTGGCCGAGATCTGGCCGTTGTTGTACACATCGCCATGGGCATCGATCTCGATTTCGCCGTTGGCGGTCATCATCGCCGCATGCGCGGCGTTGTTCACGTCGCCAGACAGGGTCTTGACCTTGAGGTTGTTGCGGGCCACGACCACGCCACTGTTGGTGATGTCGCCGGAATCGCTGCTGATCATGACGTCGTTGCGGCCGACCACGCTCCCGGAGTTGCCGATGTCATTGCGTGCGGTCAATCCGACATTCTTTTCGGCGCGGACCGACGCCTTGGCGCCGATGTCAATGCCGTCGCCGGAGATGATCTGCACATTGCCGGCCTGTGCCGTGACGGCGACGGGCTGTTCGCCATCGCCTTCGCCATTGCGGATCCTGACATTGCCATTGCCGGTGCTGGCCAGTATGTCTCCGGCAGTGGCGGTCATTTCACCGGTGGACACCTGGAGGTCGCCGTTGTCGGCGCGCAACGTGATGCCTTTTCCAGCGATGACCTGCTCGCCGCCAACCACCAGGTTCTCCCTGGCGGTGTTGCTGACCGCGCCATTTTCGGCAGTCTGGTTGCCGTCGATCCGGGCGTCACGGCCGGCAGTGACGGCAATGTCGCCATCAGCGCTGACAAGATCGCCATCCTCGGAGATGGCGACATCGCCGCGACGGGCCTCGATGGTGATGTCGTTCCTGGCATCCACGGCGGCGCCAAGCTGGATCTGTCCATCCTGGGCGGTAAGCTGCGCGGCATCGCCGGCAGTGATGGCGCCGGTGACTGCCAGGTCATTCGCGGCATGGTTGATCACGCTGCCGCTGGTGGCCTTCTGCTCCCCGCTGATGTCGGCATTGCGGCCGGCCTCGGCGGAGATGACGCCATCATTGCTGGTGGCATTCGCGCTCAATTTCAGATCGCCATCGGTGGCCTTCAGGGTGATGTTGTCCCGGGCGGTGATCTCGCCCTCGACCGTCAGGTTGTTCCTGGCGGTGTTGCTGACCGTGCCATTGGCGGCACTCTGCATGCCGGTGACCTTGGCGTCGCGGCCGGCCTCGGCGGTGATGCCGCCATCATTGCTGGTGGCATTTGCGCTCAACTCCAGATCGCCCTCGGTAGCAGTCAGGGTGATGCTGTCCCGGGCGGTGATATCGCCCTCGACCGTCAGGTTCTCCCTGGCGGTGTTGCTGACCGTGCCATTGTTCGCGGTCTGCGTGCCGTCGATCCGGGCGTCGCGGCCGGCAGTGACGGCAATGCCGCCATCAGCGCTGGCAAGATCGCCATCCCCGGAGATGGCGACATCGCCGCGACGGGCCTCGATGGTGATGTCGTTCCTGGCATCCACGGCGGCGCCAAGCAGGATCTGCCCATTCTGGGCGGTAAGCTGCGCGGCATCGCCGGCGGTGATGGCGCCGGTGACTGCCAGGTCATTCGCGGCATGGTTGATCACGCTGCCGCTGGTGGCCTTCTGCTCCCCGCTGATGTCGGCATTGCGGCCGGCCTCGGCGGAGATGACGCCATCATTGCTGGTGGCATTCGCGCTCAATTTCAGATCGCCATCGGTGGCCTTCAGGGTGATGTTGTCCCGGGCGGTGATCTCGCCCTCGACCGTCAGGTTGTTCCTGGCGGTGTTGCTGACCGTGCCATTGGCGGCACTCTGCATGCCGGTGACCTTGGCGTCGCGGCCGGCCTCGGCGGAGATGACGCCATCATTGCTGGTGGCATTCGCGCTCAACTCCAGATCGCCCTCGGTGGCCTTCAGGGTGATGCTGTCCCGGGCGGTGATCTCGCCCTCGACCGTCAGGTTGTTCCTGGCGGTGTTGCTGACCGCGCCATTGGCGGCACCCTGCATGCCGGTGACCTTGGCGTCGCGGCCGGCCTCGGCGGTGATGACGCCATCATTGCTGGCGGCATTCGCGCTCAACTCCAGATTGCCCTCGGTGGCCTTCAGGGTGATGTCGTCCCCGGCGATGATCTCGCCCTCGACCGTCAGGTTGTTCCTGGCGGTGTTGCTGACCGCGCCATTGGCGGCACTCTGCGTGCCGGTGACCTTGATGTCGCGGCCGGCCTCGGCGATGATGCCGCCACTCCTGGCGGTGATGGCCATGTCAGCCGTGATGTCGCCATGCTCCGCCAACACATTTACCTCCCTGGCAATGACCTCGCCCCGGAGCTTCGCATCCATCCCGGCAAAGACGTGGGCAGCGCCTTCTTCACCGACCTCGATCGCGTCCACAGTCGCCGAGCCATCCATCGCCTGCACGGCGACGAGGTTCCTGGCGGTGATCCTGTCACTGACGAACAGATTGTTCCCGGCGACATTGACGACCGCCCCCTTGTTCGCGGTCTGGATGTCGTGGATGGCGACGTCGCCATTGAGCGCATTGACGACGATGTCGCCGTCAGTGGCCTCGAGGCTCTTGGAGATCGACGCGTTGCCATTCTTCGCGGACATGGTGATGCTGGCGGCCTCGACCGCCGCATTGCCGTCAATCGTCAGATTCCGACCGGCAGTGTATTCGGCCGCGCCGGTGGCGGTATTCTTGCCGCCGGTGATCTTCAGATCATGCCCGGCCGTCACCATGATCTTGCCATTGATCTCGTCAGTGGCCTCGATGGTGGTGTCCTCGCCGGAGATCTTGACATCGCCATTGGCGGCGGCCAGCTTGACTACCTGCGCCTTGACCGGACCGCTGATGGCCAGATTCACGGCGGCTTCATTGACAATTGCGCCATTCTCGGCAGTCTGGCGGCCATTGACCTCGACATTGCCAGCCTCGGCCATGACCTGGATTCCGTCGCCATTCGCCGTCAAATCCGCGCCGATTTCGAGATTGCCTCCCTGGGAGGTCATGCTGATCGTGTCCGCAGTCACCATCGCGCCATCCCCGGTGGTCAGATTGCGCCCGGCGATGTATTCCGCCTTGCCGGCGGCATTCTGCTCACCGGCGATCCTGGCATCCCTGCCGGCGGCAATGGAGATGTCGCCTTTTTCGGCAGTCACCGCGCCCTTGAGGCCGACATCCTTGCCGGCGGCGACAGTGACATTTTTCTCGGTGGCGGTAAGGGTGCCCGCCGTGGTGGAGGTGACATTGCCGTTCTTCGTCTCGAGGAAGATGCTCTCCATCTCGATCGCCTGCGCGATGTCGATGTCGCCATTTTCAACGATGGTTTCCAGGCTGCCGCCTTCGACTGCGCCGAGGTCGACGTCCAGGTGGGCGTCAAGCCTCAGTATGTCGGTTGCCTTGATCCTGCCACGGTTCTCGATGCCGCCAGTCCTGGCGGTGACCAGGACGTATTTGGCGGCGGTGTCGCCGGTGATGACATCGCCGGTATTGGCGGTGATGTTCACCCGCGTGGTCAGCTCGGTTTCATTTTCGCCGTCTCTGCCGACCACGGCATTCTCCAGATCGACTCCCGCCTGGCCGGTGATGGATACGGAATCACCGACGAGCTTCGGCCTGCGCGCACCGGCGTCAGAGACATCCGCCGCCACCACTCCGGTATCGGCGGCGATCACCATGGTGCCCTTGCCGGCATCCAGCACGGAGTTGCTCCTCAATCTGACATCATGCCCGGCATGAATCCGCAGGTTCTCAAAAAACGAGGTGGATGCCGTGGTGATTTCGCTGGAGACAGTGATGTCGCCATGCTCAGCGGTCATGAAGGCGGCATCCGCCTGGACTTCGCCGCGGATATCGAGGTTGTTCCCCGCCTGGTTGATGACCATGCCATCAGTGGCGGCGGCACGCTGGCTGGCGCCGATTTCGGCGTTGCGGCCGGCTTCCAGGCGGATCTGACTGCCCTCGCCCTCTACCACAATCCCGCCCTCAACCGTCGCATCGCGGCCGGCAGTGATCTGGACGCCGCCTTCCACGCTGGCGACATTGCCGTTGATGGACAGATCCTGCCCGGCAGTGAATTCAACCCGGTCCTTGCCCGACACGCCGTCGGCGTCGGCGTCAGCCATCTGGTATTCCAGATTGCCGGTCTTCGCGGTCATGGTGATGCCGGAATCGCCTTTCACATCGCCGATGACGCTGACATCCTCCTTGGCGGTGATGCTGACGCCCTGGGCGTCGTCACCCTCGTTGATGATGTCGCCCGTGACCGTCGCCGAACCCTCCTGGGCGTCTACCGAGATCGCAAGCCCCGATTTGATCGACCGGGTGGTGACGCTGCCGGTGGCGGTGTTCTGCACCCCCATGAAGCCGCCCTTGGCGCTCTGGGTGCCATCAATCAGCAAATCGCCGTCGAGCGCGTTGACGATGATGTCACCCTCTTCGCTCGTCAGCGCCTTGGTGGTGACATTGCCGCCCTCGATGATGATCGTGCCATTCGCGAGGGCGGCCGTCTCCAGAATCACATCGCCGGCTTCGGCGGTGTTGGTGATGTCGCCGCTCTTCGCATACTGCCTGCCACGAACGTTGATGTCGCCCTGCTTGCTGGTGACATCGATATTGGCGTCGCGGGAAGCCAGGTCCAGGGTGGTGATGTCCTTCCCCGCTTCCACGCTCACGCCGCCGAAGGCAATGGCGTCGCTGTAGAGCCTGACGCTGCCGCTGTCGGCCTGGTACGTGATCCGGCCGACCTCGCCGTCCTCGCCGCCGATGGCGCGCGCATCCTGGACTCCCCGGATGCTGATGTCGCCGTCAGTGGTGCTCACGTTGATGGACGGCGCCACGGCGTTATTCCCGCCGGTGACTTCCAGACCGCCCATTTCGACGGTGATGTCCCCTTTGGCGATAAGATCGATGCTGCCGCCTGAGGTCGCCTTCCCGGAAATGCCGTCACCCGCCTTTCCGAGGGTGATGCTGCCGCCTTCGGTCCAGTTGAAGATCTGCCGTCCGGCCTCCTGGGTGCCCCTGATGACAATGTCGCCCATGGTGGCGGGGGCGCCAAATTCGTCATCCTGCCAACGGCCAACCATGATATTGAAGTTCTCGGCCTTCAAATTGCCGTCCACGGTGATGTTCTTCGCGGCATCGATGTTTATGCCGTCGATGACATCGATGTTCGCGGCATTGACGCTGCCCTCGCGCGCCATGTCCCAGACCCACAAGGCCGTCTGGTCGGCAACTTTGACATCGCCGGACTGGCTGATGACATTGATGCCGCCCTCAGTCGAGACCTGCGCGCCCTCAAGCGTGATGTCGCGCTTGGCATCGACGAAGATATCGTACTTGGCATTCAGCGTGCTCGGGGCAATTTCATTGCCCTTGACGACGTTGAGGACCTCGACCTTGCCGACACCGCTGTTCATGGTGATTGAGCCGTCGGTGGACGCAACGGCGCTGCGCACCAGGATGTCCTTGTCCGCAGCCAGGATCACGCCCTCCGTGCCTTCCAGCGCCCCGGAGACCTCGATCGCCCCCTGCTTGGCATTGATCGTGGCCACACCCTTGGAATTGACCGCGCCGGCGACCACTGCATTGCGGCCGGCCAGGACCACCGCTGAGCTGTCGGCGTCGGCTACCGTAATTGCGCCATCGACTCTGGCGTCGTTACCGGCGGTCAGGGTGGCATCGCCTTCCGCGGCAGTGACCGCGCCGACGACCTTCAGGTCGTTGCCGGCGTGATTGGCAATGGCTTTGGCCTGCTGGCTGCCCTCCAAACCGATGTCGCGGCCGGCTGCGACCGTGATGCTGCCATTGCCGGCGGCGATGTTGGCGGCCGCGTCGCCGAAGACGTCCCGCCCGGCGACGACTTCGACGTCCTTGCCGGCGGTGATTTCACCATTGAACCTCACATCGCCGGTGCCGGCGGAAATCGTCACGTCCTTGCCCTCGACCGCACCATTGATGGTGGTGTCGATCGCGCCATGGACCCAGGCGTTGGCCTCATCTCCGGCCTTGATTTTGCCGGCCTTCACCGAACCTTCCTTGGCCATCAAGGCCACGCCCTCGCTGGCGGTGATGTCGCCGCCAGCCTGAAGATCGTTGCCGGCGGTCAGGGTGGCGTCGCCTTCCGTGGCGGTGACCGCGCCACCGACCTTCAGGTCGTTGCCGGCGATGTTGGTAATAGCTTTGGCCTGCTGGCTGCCCTCCAAACCGATGTCGCGGCCGGCTGCGACCGTGATGCTGCCGTTGCCGGCGGCGATGTTGGCGGCCGCGTCGCCGAAGACGTCCCGCCCGGCGACGACTTCGACGTCCTTGCCGGCGGTGATTTCACCATTGAGCCTCACATCGCCGGTGCCGGCGGAAATCGTCACGTCCTTGCCCTCGACCGCGCCATTGATGGTGGTGTCGATCGCGCCATGGACCCAGGCGTTGGCCTCATCGCCTGCCTTGATTTTGCCGGCCTTCACCGAACCTTCCTTGGCCTGCAAGGCCACGCCCTCACTGGCGGTGATGTCGCCGTCAGCCTGAAGATTGTTGCCGGCGGTCAGGGTGGCATCGCCTTCCGCGGCGGTAACCGCGCCACCGACCTTCAGGTCGTTGCCGGCGATGTTGGTGACAGCTTTGGCCTGCTGGCTGCCCTCCAAGCCGATGTCGCGGCCGGCTGCGACCGTGATGCTGCCATTGCCGGCGGCGATGCTGGCGGCCGCGTCGCCGAAGACGTCCCGCCCGGCGTTGACATCGACATCCTTGCCGGCGGTGATTCCGCCATTGAGCCTCACATCGCCGGTGTCGGCGGCGATGCCGACATTCCCCTGCTGGGAGACCACCTCGCCATTGATCCTCACGTTGTTGCCGGCAACGACATCGACGTCGCTGGCAACCGTGCTGTATTTGCCGTTCACGGTCACATCCCCGCCGGCCGCAATCTTGAGGAGCTCGCCCTCGTCATCCACCGACTGGACGGCGATATCGCCTCCGGCACGGATGACCGTCTCGGCATTTTCCGTTCCGCCGACGGCACGGGCCACCGTGACATTGCCGATTCCGCCGTCAATGGTGGCCTTCTGGCCGTCATTGACCACCGACTTGAGCGACACGCCGCCCTGCGTCTTCAATTCCAAGTCGCCATCGATGACCCGCAGATCGTGTCCATCGGCCACGAAACGCCCGCCGGCGGTGATCTGGCCGGTGGCTTCCAGCACCTTCGCACCCTCAGAATCGTTGCGCGTCTGGAAGGTGATGTCCCCAGTAGCCGCATTGACGCCTGAAATCGTGGCCTCGTTGGCCGTCACGGCGATATTCTGCGCCGCAAGGCTGTCGATCGTGGCGGTGACGGCCCTGATGTCCGCATTGCCGGTGATCTGCGAATTGCCCACTGCCAGGTTGCTGCCGACCTCCACCGTGAGATTGCCGGAGGCCGTGATGCTCTCCAGCGCGTCCGTCCCGGAGTCGGCGAGGCTGGCGACGTTGATGTCACGCCCCTTGATGAGGCCGACCAACAGGTTGCCCTCTACGCCGCTGATGACAATGTCGCCCAGCGAGGTGAGTTTTTCGATGGAGATGCCTTTATCCGAAACGACCTTGATTTCGCCAACGGCATTGAGTTCCTGGAGATTCGACGCCACGCCGGCCTTGACCTTCACGCTGCCGGCGGCGTTGATGACTGCATCGCCGGCGTCAAGCTCGCTGTCGGTGAGCAGCTCAAGCCTGCCGACGTTGTTGAAGTCGAAGCCCCCGGCGACTATCAGGTCGTTCTGTGCATCCAGCGTCAGGCCGGACTTGCCGCCGACCACCACGCCGATGTCCACCCGGATCCGGCCAAAATCGTTGTCGGCATCCGCGCCCTTGGTGTAATTCAGGGCGACATGCCCGATTTTGTCCCCGTGGAGCGCGTCCGTCAGATTCTGGGACGCAATGTAGGTTTCGATGCCTTCGTCGTATTCAACCATGCGGCGGAATTTGATGACCATCCCGCCGCTGCCGTCGACGGTGGGCACCGCCGCATAGGTCACCGTCTTCGTATAACGGTAGCCGTTGCCCTCCGGCTTGCCCCCCTCATTGAACATGTAAACCTCGTAGGTGCCGGCGTCGTCGCCGGCGCTGTCCCGGTAGGGGAGGGGATCAGATTGATCGCGGTCGCTCCAGCTGGTGTATTGACGCCCCAGCGAGTCGGTGTAGGTGGTGCCGGAGATCCGGTTCTTGCCGATGACCAGCGACTCCTCGGGGTCGATCAGCACCGTGCGCGCCCGCACGTCGCCCAGGCTGAAGATGCTGGCGTTGTACCCGGAGAATTCCGCATGGCCGGTGCGCACGACGCCCTGGCTGACATCGATCTTGCCGCGGCCGCCTTCGGCGCTGATGATGACTTCGCCGTCGGCGCCGGCGTCGAGGACGCCGCGGTTGGCCACGCTGGCCGACCGGGCCTCACCGGCATTGAGCGCGGAGAAGTCGATGGAGAGCTTGCCGCCATTGCCGAAGTTGTCCAGCGTCACCTTGCTGCTGGCGCCGACCAGCCCGATCTGATTGGCGTTGATGGCGCCGGCATTGTCGACATGCCTGGCGATGAGCGCCGCGCTCTCGGCATTGATGGTGCCCAGGTTCTTCACCGCGGCGTCGGAGTTGCCCTCGAAGACCAGGTTGCCATTCCAGAAGTTGTCGTCGGAAATGTTGAGGGTGGAGGCGATGAGCCGGTTGACGTCGATCTGCGCCCCGGATCCGAAAAGGATGCCGTTGGGATTGACCAGATAGAGATGGCCGTTGGCAGTCAGCTTGCCGTAGATCTCGGAGGGGTTGGCGCCAATCACCCGCGCCAGCATCGCCGCCCGCGCACTGGGCTGGTTGACGTTGACCTCGTAGCCGTGGCCGATGTCAAAGCTCTGCCAATTGACAATCGCCTTGCTGGATTGCTGATGGACATCCATCACCTTGCCGGTGGTGTTGATGAGAACCTGCCCCCTGACAATCTGGGCGCCGGTCGGCAGGTTGCGGGCGGATGCGCCCATCGGGGTGAAGAGCATCACCGCGCTCAGGAACGCTGATGTCGCACGGAGCGGAAACGGCAATTTTTTGAATCGCGTGGAGTGTTCCTTACTCATGGTTGGGTCCTCTTGTGGGAAATTGCTTGGATGCGCCCGTCAGGCGTTAGAACTGCAATTGCAGCGACAGGTGGAAACGGCCATTGTCCGGAGTGTCGGACGAGACATGCTTGATCAGCGGCAGGCCGTAGTCCAGCGACGCCTGCGCGTATCTGGTCAGCCCGAGCCGCAGCCCGACGCCGGCGGAAAGCAGCGACTCATGGGTGGTGCGGCCATTCTCCGGCTGGTTCATGTAGTCGCGGCTGGAAATGTATCCATAGTCGATGAATATGACGCCCTGCAGGCGGTGCGCCATCCAGTTGTCCGGATTCTGCGCCAGCTCCTCGTCGGTGCGGGTGAGGCCGGGGACGAAGTTCTCCAGCAGCGGCGTGCGCAGTTCGACGCTGGCGGAGATGATGCCGTCGCCGCCGACCTCGGATTCGCGGTAGCCGCGGATGGTGTCGAAGCCGCCCAGGTACTCGCGGACGCTGTTCGGAGTGGTGTCGTCGGAATAGACGATGTTGGTCTTGGCGAAGAGCGTCCAGCGCCCGGGATGGTCGTCGCCGTCAAAGAGCCGCTGGATGCGTGCGGCGTTGAAGCGGGTCTGGAAGAAGGTGCCGTCGGCATTCCATCCCTCCTCGATGAAGGTCTCGCGGTCGGAGGCACCCCACTTGCCGGCGCGGTTGCCGGTGAAGGTCAGGCTGGCGAAATTGCGGCCGTTCCAGCGGTCAAGCATCAGCGAGGAATATCCCAGGGTCAAATAGGGCATCGAGACCTTCGCGGTGGTCAGGTCCATGTTGTCGCCGCCCAGCTCCAGGCGGTTGCGGGTGCGCGCCAGCTTCCAGCCCAGCGCGGCGGTGAAGCGGTGCTGGGCGTCCGCATAAAGCTCGCGCTCGAACTGCAACCCGTAGGAATAGCCGCGGCCGACCACGTTGAGATCCTTGACCACGTCCACGTTCTCGCTGTCAGACCAGCTGCCGTAGACGGTGAAGTTCCATAGTTCGTCCAGCGGCAGGACATACGAGCCGTAGACCGCATTGACGCTGTCGAAGACGTCGCCGTTGGTGATGTAATTGAGGGTCAGTACGTCATTGTGGCGGGTGAGGTTGTTGTGCTGCAGCGTCAGATGCAGCTGGACGTCGCTGTCCGCCTCGCGGCTGGCGGAGTTGGTCAGCTCCAGTGCGCCGTGGATCGGCAGCTTGTCCTCATAGGTGACCTCGGCGTCGACATAGCGGCGGCCATTGACCATCACCGGCTTGAGCGTGGTGTCCAGCTTGAGGTCCGCGCTGTCGTTGAGCGACGCCAGCTGGTTGCGCACCGCCGCGTAGTTGAAGCGGTTCTCGCGGTTCGACAGCTTCTGGATGATCTGCCTCTGGGTGTAGTGGCGCCCGGCGTTCTTCACCGTGATGTTGCCCAGCGGCCCGCAATCCACCAGCGCCACAAAAAAGCCCTGCGACCAGGGGGCGGTCGGAAACTCGACCGATGCAAAGACATATCCCTCGGTTTGCAGGGCCTTCAGCAGCTTGTCCCGGAAGGCGGAGATCTCATCGCCGGAGACCTGGTTGAAGGTGATGTACTCCGCCCAATCCTTCCACACCGACAGCTTCTCGACCTTGTCACGGTCGCCGGTGACCATCGGCACATAGAAGCGGAATGGCCCGGAGCCGACGTTGAGCTTTTCTCCTTGCGCATTCTCCGCCTTCACCCGCGAGCCGTCACGGGCGGTGGCCGGCGCCTCGACGGTCTCCGGCCGATGCCCCCACGGCGCGGTCATCGGCTCGGCATCCCCGCCCTCGCCAAACAACGGCATCGCCGCAAACACTCCAGCAAACAGACCTGCGGCAAAATATGACCGCAGCTTCTTCAGGGTACTGCTCCTGCTCATTCAGACTCCTCCCGCCTTCGACGGGGGTTTGGGTGACTTGCTTGGCAAATTGGAATAAGAAAATCCATAGGCAAGTTGGAATTTAATACAATTTCCACGAATTGCAAATGGCAAATCTGGGGTAAAATCCACACTCCCCAGCCATTTTTCATCGCCCTCCCCCCCCCCCCCTCGTCCCCCTCCGTGCTTTCCGTGCTTTCCGTGCTTTCCGTGCTTTCCGTGCTTTCCGTGCTTTCCGTGCTTTCCGTGCTTTTCATTTCCCGGCGCCGTCAAGCAGCGCCCGGAACATCGCCGCGGCCTCGGCATTGCTGCGGCGGACATACAGCTCGTCGGGCTTGCAGAATTTCACGCATTCCGGCGGCATTTCATCCAGGAATTTCGACGGCGGATGGGGCATGAGGACGCGTCCCTCGCGGCGGCGTTGCGCATATGTCAGAAAGAGCTGCCGGCGTGCGCGGGTGATGGCGACATAGAACAGCCGCCGCTCCTCGGGGATATTGCCATCCTCGACTGCGCGTTCATGGGGAAACAGGTCGCGCTCCATGCCGGCGATATACACCACCGGAAACTCCAGCCCCTTGGAAGCATGCACCGTCATCAGGGTCACGGCGTCCTCGTGGGGCTTGAGCTTGTCGCTGGTGCGGTCGTTGGCATCGATCAGGCTGAAGTCGTCCAGCATCTCCTCAATGGTGCCGGTGAAATTGCGGCGGTGGTCGAAATCCGCGATTCCGGAAAGCAGTTCGAGCACGTTGTCGCGGCGTTCGAGGGCATTTTGCCGGGGCTTGTACATGCGGCCCAATCCATCGAGATAATCCAGCTGTCCGAACAGCGACTTGACGTTCTCGTACAACGGCCCGGGGAAGGCCATCTTCTCGCGGAACTGCGCCAGGATGGCGGTGAAGCGCATGAGGGCGGCGGCGCTTTCCGGCGGCATTCCCGGCAATTCGTCGGCTCTGGCGGCCAGCTGCTGGATGGGCATCCGGGTGGCCTCCCGGGCGGCGCGCAGCCGGTCGATGGCGACATCGCCGATGCCCCGGGGCGGCACATTGACGATTCGCAGAAACGCCAGGTCGTTGCCGGGATTGGCGACCGCTTGAAGGAATGCCCCGGCATCGAGGATCTCCTTGGCCTGGTAGAAGGAGGTCGCCCCCACCAGGACATACGGCACCGCCTGACGCCGGAACTCGTCCTCCAATACCCGGCTCTGCTTGTTCGAGCGGTAGAGCACCGCAAAATCGCCCCAGGCGCCGCCCTGGCGGCGGTTTTCCTGGATTGACCTGACGATGAATCTTGCCTCCCCGGTGTCGTCCTCGCAGCGCACCGCATGGATGACGCCGCCATCTTCCTGCTGGCTCCACAGCCTTTTGGCATGGCGCTCGCGGTTGTGGGCGATCACGGCGTTGGCGGCCTTGAGGATCATTCCGGTGGAGCGGTAGTTCTGCTCCAGCCGGATAATCCGTGCCTGCGGATAGAGCCGGTCGAAATGGAGGATGTTGTCAATATTGGCGCCGCGCCAGCCGTAGATCGACTGGTCGTCGTCGCCGACCACGGCAAGATTGCCCGCCTCGCCGGCCAGCAGGGTCATCAGCTTGAGCTGGACGAGGTTGGTATCCTGGTATTCGTCGATCATCAGCCTTTGGTAGCGGTCGCGGTATCGTTGCAGGATCTCGGGGTGTTCCTCCCAAAGCCGCACGGCAAGCAGCAGCAGGTCGTCAAAATCCAGAAGATCCATCTGCTGGAGGCGCTTCTGGTAGCACTCATAGCATTCGGCCACCTCGGCGGCACGGGGAAAATCCGCATGCCGGATGTCATCCGGCCACTGCGCATTGGATTTGGCCATCGAGATGCGCCAGCGCCACAGCGACGGGTCGTAGCCCTGCCCGACTTGCCCCAGCGCATTCATTATCTCCACTATCAGCCCCTGCTGGTAGCTCTCGGTGGCAATGGTGAAGCGGCGGCTGTACCCCAGCTTCTCGGCATGGCGCCGCAGCACGCCGACGCAGAAGGAGTGGAAGGTGCTGATGGTCATCGCATTGGCCGCCTGCGGGCCAAGCATCCGTCCGACGCGCTCGCGCATCTCGCGCGCGGCCTTGTTGGTGAAGGTGACCGCCATGATGGCGTGCGGCTCGACGCCATGCCGCACCAGGTTGGCAATTCGCTGCACAATTACCGTGGTCTTGCCGGTGCCGGCCCCCGCCAGCAACAGCAACGGCCCTTCCAGGCACTCCACGGCCTCCTGTTGGCGGTCATTCATCAAAGGCATAATCAGATATCAGGCAATCGGTGATGTATGGCATGTCCCGGTCGGGACAAACCGATAATTTACACCGGCATGCCAGCTTCGGGGCGATGCGCCGATCGGCAATTTTGCCTCCTCCTCCGCCGCCGTCCCCCTCCTGCCTCCAAAGCCGCCGCCGTGCCTCCACCCCAAAAAATTCCCGGCATTTCTACGAAAGGCGGGAATTTTTTTATCATGGCAACTTGAATTATCGGTTAGGAAATATATGGTAAAGGCCATTACTGCCCGAAGGCTTATTTGGATCGGTTTTCGCGAAGAGCGCCGTTTTGGGGATTGTTTTCTGGTGTGGCGCGTCGTAAATCCGCCGAGGGTTTCCGCAGCCGTTTTCAGGCAGTTTCGGCAACTAAGGAATGCGGGCGCGTGGCGACTGCACGCGGAGGCATTCTGCGTCGAACTGCCCCGGCGCGCCGCGGGGATTTCATGGATTTGCGGGACGCCACGCCAAGGTGACTGCAGTGCCTCGAAAGACAATCCCGGGTGGAATGCGCCCATCCCAGTCCATATCCCCTGTATCCACAGCAGCAATTTCACATCATGGCGAAGAACGAAAAATTCCTGACTATCGACATCGGGGCCACCAGCATCAAGCTGTGCGAGTTTGAATTGGACCGCGCCGGTCAGATGACGATGTCGCTCTTCGCCTACCGTGAATACGAAGAGGAGCTGTCCGACGACACCCGCCAGGATGTCATCGAAGGCGTATTGCGCCAGATGCTGATGGAGAACAACGTCAAGGCGCGCAAGGTCATGCTCTCGCTCTCCGGACAGTCCGCGCTCATCCGCTTCGGGAAGATCAATATCATCAAGGACGACCGCAAGCTGATCCGCCAGCTGGCCGAATTCGAGGCGAAACGCAACATCCCCTTCGCGCTGGACCAGATCAGCCTCGACTACCAGCTGATCGCCGGCAGCCAGGACGACCAGGAAAACCGTGCCGTCGAGGTGATGTCGATCATCGTCAAGAACGACATCATCAACATGGTCACCCAGGTGGCGCGCAATGTCGGCCTCAAGCCGATCCTGATTGACGTGGCGCCGGTTGCCAGCTACAACGCCGCGCGCGCCAACAACATCGGCGAGAGCCAGTGCGAGCTGCTGGTGTCCATCGGCGGGCGCTCCACCAACCTGATGTTCATCGAAGGCGAGCAGTTCTTTGCGCGCACCATCCCGATCGCGGGCTATTCCATCACCCAGCAGATCGCCAAGGAGTTCGGCATCGCCATCCCCGAAGCCGAGGAGCTCAAGCGCCACCACGGCTACGTCGCGCTGTCCAGCACGGTGGAAGACACCTCCGATGCCGCCAACACCACCGCCGCCAATGTCTCGAAGATCATCCGCAATGTCATGACCCGCCTCTATGGCGAGATCTCGCGCTCGATCAACATCTACCGCGCCCAGCAGCACGGCTCCGCGCCGGTCAAAATCTATCTCACCGGCGGCTCATCCATCCTGACCTATTGCGACACCTTCTTCTCCGACAAATTCAAATTGCCGGTCGAATACTTCAACGCCCTGCGGGTGGTCAATCTCTCCCCGGAAATCGACCGCGAACGCCTCGGCGAGGTGGCGCACATGCTGGGCGAGACCGTCGGACTGGGCTTCCGGTACACCCGCCCCTGCCCGATCGAGATCAACCTGCTCCCCAAGGTGGTGCAGCGGCAGCAGAACCTCACCGCCAAGGTGCCCTATTTCGTGGGCTCGATGGCCTGCATCGCCGTCCTCTTCGCCATCGTCTACACCGGCGCCAAATTCGCCGCGGTGCAGTCCGCCAAGCGCCAGGCGGCATACCAGGAGCTCTGGGGCAAATACGAGCGGCCATTCAAGGACATCACCGATGCCATTGCCAGCGCCGACTCCGCCAAGGCCAAGATCGACGAACTGCAGACCCTGCTGTCGCAACGCGCAATCTGGCCGTCGATCATCGAGGAGATCTACCGCGCCAAGCCCGACAATGTCTGGATTGACTCCATCACCCCGATTTTCGGCGAGGTGAAGGCCCGGAAGGAAGAGTCGGTCATCACCGACACGGTGGCCGCCAAGGCCGGCGGCCGCGGCCGGGAAATGGGCGGCTTTGGCGGCCTGGATTTCAGCGGCATGGACATGATGGGCGGCGGGGCGATGGGAATGGAGGGCGGCGGCCGCTCCGCCAAGGAGCTGTCATTGACCAAGCAGGCCATCGGCGGCTTTACCATCAAGGCCCACACGGTGCGGCTGTCCGGCGTCGGCATCGGCATCGATCCGCAGCTGCCGCCCGAGCCGCAATACCCCTTCAACGCGCCGGAGCCACCCGCGCCGACGGAAGGCGAGGAAGACGCCCCCCCGCCGCAGCTCGACCAGTCCGGCGAAAGCCTCTTCGTGCGCAATCTGCGCAAGTCGCGGCTCTTCAGCTCGGAGGAACTCATGACCACGATCGTCAAGAGCGGCAAGAACCGCATCCTGACCAAGAACACCCTGGACTTCGAGATCCAACTGAAGCTGGATTTCACAGTCGAGGCCTATCCGTGGCCATTCCCCGCGACCAGCTCCGGCGGCGGCTTCGGACGTTCCGGGGACGGCCTCTACGGCGCGCCATCGGCGCGGGGGCGCAACCGTTGACGCGCACTGCGGCGGCCTCCCGCCGCCATCGATTTTCTGGACGGTTTTCACCGGCACAAGCCCGCACCGGCAAGCCCTGAAACCGCGGTTCACAAATAGCACAGATCACCTGCCATGGATTTTATAAAGAAAAACTGGGGACTGGTTCTCTGCTCGGCCATCTTCCTGGCCGTAGTCGGCTTTCTGGGCGTCATGATCTATTCGGAGCGCCAGAAATACAACGCCAGCGAAAAGGCGATCAGCACGCTGGACGGCAATTTCAGCAAGATGAACAAGGCCGGATGGAAGGTCGACCGCAAGCGCGAAAACGCAATCGTCGCGGAAAAGAACGCCGACGTCGCCAAGGGGCACTATGACGACATCGTCCGCAAGCTCTTCGAACACTCCGCCTTCGAGCTGCCGGAACTGCCGGAGAACTACATCAAGGCGCAGGAACGGCTGGACTCCGAATTGCGCGCCATGCAGGTGGAGGTCCTCCGCGAAAAAATCAACTGGCAGGAGGCCGTCATGGACAGCAGCACCAGACGCCCCGGTGGACGCTTCATCGCCCTGAGCAAGCAGGCCACGCCGATCCCCAACGCCGATTTCCCCGCCATCTTCCGCCAGATGCTGATCTACAAAAAGCTGGTCAGCCATATCATCGGCGCCAATATCAAGACCGTCAATGCCGTCAGCTTCCCCCGGTGGCTCAAGACCGAAGACGCCGGCGAATACACCATCACGCCGGTCATCATCAGCGTCGAAAGCGACTTGAAGAACATCCAGAAGCTGGTCAACGGCCTGACCAACGACGCCACCATGCTCTTCGTCATCCGCAGCATGAACTTCAGCGTCCCCAACACCGCGGACGACAGCGGACGGGGCAGCTTCAACGAGGCCGCAGTCGAGCAGGGGCAGCTGGTAGACGAGAAAAACCGGGAACGGCTTAGCGAAATGGGCGGCCAGCCCGGCGGCGGCGATTTTTCACGGCGTTCCGGGATGTCCTCCCGCACCCAGTCCGGGCGCATCGGAGGCCGCAACGAAGACGGTCTGGTGGAGGAGGAGCCCAAGCGGCAGGACTACCTGGTCCTCCGCTCGCCGTACATCGTCAGGCTTGACCTGAATCTGGATCTGCTGGAATACAAGAACCCCAGCGATGACTAAGGCGCTGAATTGACCGGGAAACGGCCCCGATGGCCTGCCCGGCAAGACATTTGCACATAAACGCATTTCAATCCAAACGGGGACGAAAAATTGGACTTCCTGGCCAGACATTTTGAGAAGCTGATCCTGGTGGTGTGCCTGCTGTGCCTGCTGTGGGGCGTCAAGTATATCGGCGACGCCAAGAAGAGCGCCGAGGCATTGACCGATGACACCGACACCAAGCTGAGGACCATCGTCAAGGGCAAGAAAATGCTGGCGTCAATTGAGGATTCCGAACTCAAAACCCTCGACTCCATGCTGACGCTGCCGCAGAACCAGGTCAATGCCGCCGACCAGCGTCCCGACGGCGCCGACCTCATCAGCCCCACCCCGCTCATCATCTGCAAGAACCCGGAGTGCGGATTCGTCTTCCCCTTCGCCGACGATGAATGCCCGCAATGCCATGCCGCCCAGGACCGGATCGCGCCGCCGCCGCAAATCACCGACGACCTCGATGGCGACGGCATCCCCGACTTGATTGAAAAGGCGGACAGCAAGCTCGACTACCGCTACCGCTACGACGCCAACGACGACTATGACGGCGACGGCTTCCTCAATGTCGAGGAATACCGCGCCGAACGCGACATTGTGGGTGCCGACAAGGTCTTCGAGCCCACCTATATGCACGACCCCGCCAAAACTCCGGCCCTGGGGTACATGCTGCGCTGCCGGGGCAAGGCCGAGCTCAAGGACATCCCCTTCATCCTGAAGCGGATCAAGGATGGCGGCGGCTCGACGGACCCGAACGACTGGAAGGCCAGCCTCATCCCCGATGGCGCCAAGACCAGCAAGGATCTCAGCCTCAAGGAAGGCAAGAACAAAATCACCGCCCGCGGCGTCACCTACACCTTGGTGCGCTTCGCGCCTGACCACGGCTCGATTGTCGTAAGCAACAGCGCCGGCAAGGAATACACCATGAAGGTCCCCAGTGAAAATGACGACGGCAGGGTGAGGGAGACCGAGTACACCGTCTCCTTCGCCTTCCTGGCCGGCCACGACCGGCTGGCATATGGTCAGGCCGCACGGCGTCCGCCGCTGAACGAACAGGAAATGAAGCGCTCGCCAGAGGCGGATGACGCCGAGGCCGAGAAGAGCCAGAACCGTCGCCGTCCCCCGCGCGGCGGAATGGTGTCGTTGGGAATGGACGGCTTTGCCGCCAGCTCCGGCAGCGACCGCCGGAGCTACATCAAGGTCTTCACCCTCCACGCCAACAGCACCTTCATCCTCCATCTCAAGCGGCAGAAGCCCGGCGATGGCGCGCAGTCCGGCGAGGAAGAACGGGTGGTCGAGTACTACCGGGTGTTGCCAGTCGAGAACCCCGGCGCCGACAACGAGACCATCAAGGTCCAGCAGATCTCCGCGCTCGATGGCGGCAGCAGCATCGGCGCCCCGATCACGGTCCCGCGCCTGGACGAATCTGAACGTTCAATCGATTTCCTCCGGGGGTCCGGCACCAGGGGCAGCTACGACGGGATGATGCAACAGGGCGGAATGCCGGGAATGCCGGGAATGCCGGTGACGCCGGGAATGCCCGGAATGCCGGGCAGAATCCGGAGAAACTAGCGCGGCGCGCCCAGGTGGCCGGGGGCACGATGCGACAGATGCGATTGGAGCGCGAGCACCCACCGCATCCGCCGCCATTTTTTGCCGAATTTGCCTTGCGGCGTTTGAAAAACTCCGCAAGGGGTGATAAATTGCATAGTTTTACAAATGTGATGGCTTTTCCGCCGGCGTTTCACCGTTTCCGGATTCCGGCGTGCCATGGATAATTTCGAATCATAATCAACCATCGGCTCACAACCCAGGACGCCATTTTTGGCAGGCCGCCAGGCCATGGCCGGAAGTGGATCATCTGACCTCTATGAACAAAAAAAGAAAATTGGATTATGTGCTTCCAATGGCACGTTGCCTTGTGGGGACGGCGATGTTGTTCACCGCATCCGCGGCATGGTTGCAGGCACAGGATTTCGATAGCCAGGAGCGCGAACTGGCCCAGCAGGAATTGGCCGGAAAGACCGCCTTCGACAAGACCAAATGGCTGAAGGTGCAGCCCAGTGTTTACCTGCTGGAACGCGAAAAGGAGCTGTTTGTCAAGTGCGACCTGAATATCGCCCTCGCCGGACAATATATTGACAACCGGGACTACGACAACGCCAGGAAGATCATCGGCACCGACAACGAGAGCGGCGAGCTGGACAAGGATATCGAGGAGCTGGTCTTCATCAATGGCGAACTCAAGGGCCGCAATGACCTCTCCGCCGACCAGATGTCCGCCGTCGTGGCCGACCAGTCCCGCCTCAAGAGCCTGGGCGCGCAGCGCGACGAGCTCAATGCCAGGAAGGCATTGACCATCAACCGCCAGCAGAAGGAGGCCGAGATGACGGTCTCCGGCGCCAGAATCGCCGAGGCCATCGGAAAATTCGACAAGGCCGCCACCGCCTACGAGTCCGCGGCATCGTCATTCAGCAACAGCGAGCTGGACCAGGCCGCCGCCGATTGCCGCAAGGCGCAGGCGGAATTGCTGGCCGCAGTGGACATCCTCATCTCCGACGAGAAGCTCACCCACAGCGACGACGGCATCAACCTGCTGCGCCGGGGCGAACGCCTGCGCAAGAACATCCAGGCCAAGCTGGCACAAATCTACACCCTGAAGGGACAGGTGGATGTCGACAACGGACAGTATCTGGTTGCGGCCGCCATCAAGGAACTTGGCAATTCACTGCGCAGCGAACTCGACTCACCGGAGAATAACAAGATCGACGAGGCGATCGCCACCCTCGCCTCGAATTTGCCGCGTGTCTGCTTCAGCGGCGACTATCTCAAGATCGAGGACGACCTCGCCCGGAAGCTGGAGGCCGCCGATCTGCCGCTGACCGCGGCCGAGGAAGAACGCCTCCACAGCGACATCGCCCGGCTGTCCATCACCCGCGGCGAGCTGGAAGTCCGCAATCTGACCTCCACCAAGGTGCTCATGCCGGACATCGGCGACTATGACCGCACTATCAGCATCGCCCTCAAGAGCGGCCAGACCTTCATGCAGACCGGACGCTACCAGCAGGCCCGCGAGCAGTACGAACAGGCGCTGGTGGAGGATCCCTTCAACCTGACCGCCATCCGCGCCATGGCCAAGATCAACGACGCCATGAAAAGCGCCGCTGACGAAAAGCTCAATTCGCTGATCAAGGACCGCATGGCGGAAGCCCGCTGGAAGTGGTCCGAACCCGTCACCCCGCTGATGGCCGGCTCCTCCGACTTCTCCACCACCCAGACCATCCGCAAGATGGATGACATCCAGGGCATCAACAAGCGCCTCGATGACATCCGGATCCAGAATCTCACCATCGACAACGAGACCCTGGCGGACGTCCTCAACGAAATCCTCCCCCGCGAAATCAAGAAGGCCGACTCCGAGGGACTGGGCATCAACATCGTCCCGATGCTCACTCCAATGGCCAATTACATGGACCGCGGATGGATTCCGGATGGATACTCCTCCAACCGTGACGGCGGAGCCGGCGGCGGCGGTGGTGGCGGTGCACCCGCCCCTCGCGGCGGCGGTGCGGGTGCCGGCGGTGACGCCGGCTATGAAGCCGACACCTATGGCACCAGCGCAGTTGCGGAGTCCGGACTGGCCTCCGGCGAGGAACTCGGACAGAAGCTGGTCAACCTCAAGCTCACCAATGTCACCCCGCGCGAGGTCTTCGACTACCTCTCCTGGCAATTCGGACTGAAGATCCGCTACGCGGAATCCGCGGTCATCGTCGCCCACAAGAACATCGAAATGGATCCGATGGAGACCCGCTTCTATAACATCGAGGCCGGTGTGTTCGATGTCCCGCGCAACCTGAAGAAGAAGATTCCCAAACTGAAGAAGGTCGGCAGCGATGGCGACGATGACGATGATGACGACGACGATGACGACGATGACGATGACGATGACGACGATGACGACGATGACGAGGACCAGGGTGGCACCAAGTCGCAGTTCGGCAACAAGTCCAAGAAGGACGCCTGGCGCTTCTACTCGGTGGAGAAGATCTTCAAGGCCTTCGGCGTCCCCTTCCAGACTGGCGCGCGCTGCTGCTACTACCCGAAGACCGGCAAGCTGATCGTCCACCACACGGTCGAATACCAGCGGGTCATCAAGCAGATCCTCGAGGAGATCAACCAGACTCCCAAGCAGGTCTCCATCGAGTCCAAATTTGTCGAGGTGAAGCAGACCGACTTGGACACCCTCGGCTTCGAGTGGTCCTTCGAAGGCGGCGGCGTCACCTACCGCGGCGCGGCCAGCGGCACCGACCAGGCGCTTGTCACTGAGCGCGGCGGCACCCGCACCGGCAACTTCATGCTGGGGCTGGGCAAGCAGCCCGCCTCCGGCACTGTCAAGATGGGCAATGGCATGCGCTTTGCCAGCGACGTCTTCAACAAGGCCAACGTCAACGACTCCATCTTCAATGTCTATACTGTCCTGGGCAGCTATGCCTTCAGCACCGTGATCCACGCGTTGAAGCAGTCTGAGAACTCCGATGTGCTCTCGGCGCCGAAGGTCACCACCATCAGCGGCATGACCGCCCAGATCAAGGTGGTCGAGATCCGCTCGGAGGCCACCTCCTGGGAAAATGCGGAGATATCCGACAACACCAGCAACTCCGGAACCGTCACCCGGACCAAGCCGCCCCAGCCGGAGCTGGAGCAGGTCGAAATCGGTGTCGTGCTGGACGTCACGCCGGTAATCGCGCCGGACTCCTACTCCATCTACCTGAAGATGACCCCGAGCGTCACCGACATCGTCGGATACAACACCGACTACAATGTCCCGTATTTCACCGGGCTTACCGACCAGACCATCACCTACACCACGCCGATCTTCAGCGAACGCAGCGTCCGCACCAGCCTGGTGGTCTATGACAACGAGACGGTGGTCATGGGCGGCATGATCCAGGAGAAGCTCCAGCGCTTCGAAGACAAGATCCCGCTGCTGGGCGACATCCCGCTGCTGGGACACCTCTTCACCAGCCGCGGCGAACAAAGCGTCAAGACCAACCTGCTGATGTTTGTCAGCGTCCGCATTGTCAAGCCCGACGGCCAGCCGCTGCGGGCCAACGAAGTCCGCGGCCTGCCGGACTTCCGGCACTAGCCCCTGGGAATGGAAAAGGATCCGCTTCGATTGCATCGGCATCGGGGCGGATTCTTTTTTGTGCAATTGCCGCAGACGCCAAAAGGCGAAAAGACTCCCCCCCATCCAGCGGCAATGCCTTGCAGAGAAGTCCGGATGGGTTAAATTAAGCGGCGGCGTCTTCAATTTCTTTCTCCGACCGCAAATCTCCCCCCTCCCCAAAATGCCAGCGAACATGAAAAACCGAACTCCCATGGCCGTCATTGCCTTGATCGCATTGGCGGCATTCCTTTCCCCGTTGCCGTCGCGCGGAGAGTCCGTCGATGGAGACACGCCATCGCCGGCAAAGGCGGCGATGGACTCCTCCCAGATGACGGTGACCTTCGAGGCCCCGGAGGGACAGCAGGTCACCGCCGTCACCATCGTGACCGACGATGACGGCACTCCGACGACTGTCGTGGAGACCGCCGAGGCGGCGGAGGATGCGGAGGAAGGCAAGATCGACTCGCCGATGGTCGGCACCTTCTGGGCGCTGGTGCCGCCGATTGTCGCCATCATCCTGGCCCTGATCACCAAGGAAGTCTATTCCTCGCTCTTCATCGGCATATTGCTGGGCGGCTGCTTCGCCGGCAATTTCGCGCCGCTGCCAATCATGGACATCATTGTCAATGAGGGGCTGATCCAGACGGTGAAGGACACCGCCGGCGTATTCATCTTCCTGGTCATCCTTGGCGTGATGGTGGCATTGCTCAACCGGACCGGCGCTTCCGCGGCCTTCGGCAGGTGGGCCAGCACCCACGTCAAGAGCCGGATCGGCGCCCAGCTGGCCACCTTCTTCCTCGGCGTATTGATCTTCATCGACGACTATTTCAATTGCCTTACCGTCGGCTCGGTGATGATGCCGGTGACCGATGCCAAGCGCATCTCGCGGGCAAAATTGGCGTATCTGATCGACGCCACCGCGGCGCCGATCTGCATGATCGCCCCGATTTCATCCTGGGCCGCCGCAGTTTCGACCTATGCGGAAGGCACGCCGTTCAGCGGGCTGGAGCTCTTCTGCCGCGCCATCCCCTTCAATTTCTATTCGCTGCTCACCTTCATCTTCATCACCGGGCTGGCAGTCATGAAATTCGACTTCGGACCAATGGCGCTGCATGAACGCAATGCCATCCTCAAGGGCGACCTCTTCACTGCCGGCGGCGAGACCGACAAGCCGGAAGTCCCGATGGAGAATGCCCGCGGGCGCATCTGGGATCTGTCGATTCCAATCATCATCCTGATGGGAGTCTGCGTGTTCGCGCTCATATACAACGGCGGCTTCCTGGATGGCCGGGGCTTCATCGACGCCTTCAGCAACACCGACGCCCCGGTCGGCCTCTCCTGGGGCGGCCTGGCGACCATCATGCTGGTGATCATCTACCTGGTGGCCCGCCGGGTCATCAGCTTCCGCGAGGCCATGAGCTGCCTGCCCAAAGGCTTTGTCGCCATGGTCCCCGCCATCCTGATCCTCACCCTGGCCAGCTCGCTGAAGAACATGACCAACCTGCTGGAGGCGCGCCAGTTCATCGGCGCCCTGATGGAAAATTCCGCAGGATCGCTCGACAAGTTCCTCCCCGCAATCATCTTCCTGGTGGGGTGCGTCCTCGCCTTCGCCACCGGCACCTCCTGGGGGACCTTCGGCATCCTGATCCCGATCGTGGTGAGCATCTTCCCGGTCGGCAGCCCGCTGCTGTTCATCGGCATGTCTGCATGCCTGGCAGGCGCGGTCTGCGGCGACCACTGCTCGCCGATTTCCGATACCACCATCATGTCCTCCGCCGGCGCGCGATGCCAGCATATCAACCACGTCTCGACCCAGCTGCCATACGCCATCACCGTGGCGGCACTGTCCTTCGTGTCCTTCATCATCGCCGGGTTCGTCCAGAACTGGTTCATCTGCTTCCCGATCGCCGTGGTCATGACGATTGCGACATTGTTCGTCATCCGTGCCAAAGTCGGCAGGCTGCCGGAACTTGACAGCAAGCCGCCATGCTGCTGCCAGGACAAGCAGGCATAGCCCGCGCGGCCGGGAGAACCGCGGCGACAGGCGTACCGGCGCCAATCCGGCGCAAAGACGCCACGCCGCCGTCGTCGGAACAATGAAATAAGGAGGAGGCCATCATGAACCCCGGCAATTCCGGCAACTGGCATTGGCTGCGCGACTGCGCATTGCCGCAATTGCAGCGTGATGGCCTCATCCCTGCGGAAACGGATCTTGGGCGGCTACGGGCGTATTGCGACAGCCAATGCGGCGCCTCCAGCCAGAATGCCACCCGGACCATATTGCTGCTCTCGATCATCCTCGGCGCCGGGCTGGTGGCAGCCGGAATCATCCTGCTGCTGGCCTGGAATTGGAACGCCTTGCCGCGGCCAGTGCGGGTCTGCGCCTCGCTGACGCCGCTGCTCATCTCGTCGATCCTGGGCGGTCATGCCATCCGCGGCGGCAAAGGCGCCGCCTGGCGCGAGCCCTCCGGCGTGGCCATGGGCGCGTCCATTGCCACCGCAATCGCCCTGGTTTCGCAGATCTACAACTGCGATGGCAGCCTTGGCGACTTCATGGCCGTGGTGCTGCCGCTTTGCACGGCAATGGCCTGGCTGCTGCGCAGCCGGTCTTTGGCAATCGCGGCGATGCTGTTCTACCCGTCGATGTGGGTCGGCAGCAGAAGCGCCATCCCCAGCGGGATGCATTATGCCATCTGCCTGGCCATTGGCGTTGCACTGCTGGTCTTCCTCGGACGGTGGCTCGCACGCACCGGCAGTGCCTGGCTGTCAACCACACTGCACGCAGTCATGGCATACGGAATGACCATGATTCCGTTGGTGCTGCTGTCGCACGGCGACAACAGCCGCACCGTCGTCGCCCCGGCAATGGTGATGGCCTCCGGCATGATGATGCTGTGGTGGAACCGCGTTCGCGGCAGCTTCGACGCCTCCTCGATGACCGCCTTCCCGGCAATCATCATGGCCCTCATCCTGTTCCTCATCAACAACAGCTGCCAAATCCGCAACTACAGCTACCGTGCGGCCCACACGATCAGCTGGCAAACCTGGATTACGGCGCTGATCATCGGCGCGGCCATCGCGGCACTGCTCTTCTGGCGTCACCGCCGCCGCGCCGCGGATTGGATCTACGCGTCCATCTGGCTCTTCGGCATGGCCATGCTGTTGCTGCACATCGACAAGTCCGCATATATCTACAAGGGCGATGTCATTACGATAGCCTGGTGCGCCATCGCCCTGTCCTTGCTGATCATCTCCGCACGCCGCCACGACCTGCCAAACGCAATCGTCGGGCTGCTGATGCTGCTGGAACTTTCGATCGACCGATTCTACAGCAGCGACTGGGGAATGCTTTGGCGCGGCGGCATCTTCGTCGCCAGCGGCATTGCCACCCTGGCGATTGCGGTGTTCCTGTTCCGCCATTGCGCCGCCAGGGACGGCAAGGAGGCCCATCATGAGTGACCGCAACCAATTCCGGCTCTTCGTGCTCTGCGCCCTGCTCTGCTTTGCCTATCCGCTGTACCGGGTCATCCAATTCGAATTCCCGGCCAATCCGCCAAACGCATACCTGTTTGAACTGGGCGGACGCGACCCCGTGGATCAGCTTCGCGGCCATTACATCCGCCTGAACTTCACGCAGGATACCATCGAGCTGGAGGATATCACCATCACCACCGCCGAATATCATCCCGAATACGGCCAGGCCAACGACCGCTATGGCTATGTCCGGCTCGCCGCCGACCCGCAGACCGGACTGGCCAAGCTGACCTGGACTGGCAAACGGCCGGCGGAGGGCGATTACCTGCGCCTGGACTATCTGTCCGCAGATTACCAATTCAACAGCGAAAAGGCCAGGGAACTGAAGGACAAGGGAAAACTGGAGCCGTACCATCCCCGCGTGCGCATCGTCCTGCCAATGACCCGATTCTATGTCAATGAACACGATGCGGCACGGCTGGACGCCGCCATGGACAAGCTGAGCAGCCATCCCGGAGCCATCCGGCTTCGTCTGCTCAGCTACCCCGATGGCCATTATATGCTTGACGACCTCCTGCTCGAGGGCAAGCCATATCGGGAATACCTCCGGCAGATGCGCCAATGACCGTCCGCACCTTCCCCCGCCTGCGGACGGCTGACGATATCTCTATCCCTGTTTTTCCCCTCTCACCGCCAGCGCCATGATGCGGACGGCATGGCCGCAGGATTTCGGATTTCTGCGGCTGACGACCCGCAGATGCAGCCGGTGCACTCCCGGCGCGAGCTCCTCGGCCAGCATGCGGGTATATGGATAATGCAGGGCAGTGCTGTATTCGCGGAAGAGGTCGGCCTCCTGCCAATTTTCATCCTCATCGAAGCGGAAGCCGACCGATCCGGCATCCGCCCCGGCGGTCAGATACAACCCACAGCAGCATCCCCGGAACTGGATCGTCACCTCGGCGCCCGAAGTCTCGGCGTGGAGGCACTCCACGGCAGTGAAGCGATCGCGCTTTTCGCCGGGAATCTCCTCCCACTTCGGGACTCCGATGCTCCAGCCGGAATTGCCCGACAACTCCAGCCGGGCTGCGGGGATCAAGTCGCCATCCACAAAGCTGTCGCGATCCAGCGGCGGCCGGTCCAGACGGCTGGCGGCCTTTTCCGCCTCCGGCCAATTGCATTGCCCCTGGAGAAAACACCGGATATCCTCGGCATAGATGGCGGCGCCGAATGGCGCGGGATGCACTCCGCCGAATTGATCCCAATCGAATTCCCGATGGCGCATGCGCTCCTCGACATCGAAGGCGAAATTGATGGTCGGCAGCCCATAGGCCTCGGCGACGGCGGCATGGGCCTGGATTTCGTGGGGCGTCACCGCTTCGCCGCGGGTGTTGTTGTATGCCCCGCCGTCATTCTCCGGCGAAAGATCCCGGGCATTGCGGTGATAATGCGCAAGATGGGACTCATTGGCGGAGAAGAGCAGGACAATTCCGGCCTCCGGATTGGCGGCCAGCATGGAACGCACAATGCCCTCGACTCCGCGAATGCAGTGCGCGGCGGTGAAATGGCCATCCTGGTTGTCATTGACGGCGAATTCGACGAAGAGCAGATCCGGCACCGCCTTCGACAGCACATCGCGTCTCAGACGGAAGGCGCCGGTATCGGAGCAGGTCGAGCTGATGCCCGCGTTGATGAAATTGAAGTCGCAATGCGGAAACAATTCGCGCAAGGCCTCCTCGGTCAGGCGCGAATAGCCGTTCATCTCGGTAATCGAGCCGCCCAGGAAGGCCACAGTGCCGTGAGCATCCCGACGGAAATGCCGGATGGCCGCGGGGATGCCGTCGCGGATGACAATATGCCGGTTGCGCCCGCGGATATGCTGCTCGAGGAAATCGACCATGATTTCCGGGTCGCGGAGGCTGTGCGGATGATGGTCATTGCCCTGCTTGAGGATCAGGCGGATATTGCCGCCCAGGGCGCGATAGCGGTCAATGAGCACTGCGCTGTTTTCCGCAAACGGCACGGTGGTGTCGTCGGCGCCGCATACCGCCAGAATCGGGACCTTCGCCGCCGCCAGCGACTCCAGGCCGTCGTATGCCTGGCCGTGATAATTGCGCACGTCGTCATCCGTGGCGAAGCCGTATGCGACCTTGACCCGGGCATAGTCATCCGGGGAGCCATCGCCCTTGCCCAGCCCCGCCGGCCAGCTGGCCAGCGTGCACACCGCGGCGTCAAGATAGATGCATGCGGTCTTCCCCGGATTGGCCTTCGCCCAGTTGAGCACCGGCAGCCCGCCCTGGCTCATGCCGATGAAGCCGACCTTCTCCGCCAGCGGCAGATGGGCGCGCAGAAAACCATAATAGTCGTTCCAAACCCGCACGGCATCCGGCGATCCATAGTACCTGGCGGTGTCGATGTACGCCAGATAGTACCCGCGCTTGAGCAGGGCGATGTCCGTCTGCGGCTCATGGCCGAACCAGCGCCCGCGCCAAAACCACGCGCCCTCCGGACACGGCGCCGCCGGCATCACAATCGTCGCGGTGGTGTCGTCAAAAGGGAAATCATATTGCACAAAGCCATGGAAATCCCTGGTCTCCACTGGCAATGGAAGAAAATCTGGCAATTGTGACATGATGGGATGGAAAAGGAGCGGGAGGGTGTGTAAGGGTGTGGTAAGGGTGTGGGAGCGAGGGAGTGTGTGGGGGGGGGGGGATTCCACGCCTGCCGGTGTGGCGCTTCCCGGCGGCAGTGGCAGGCGCGGGCGCCTCCGGCCTATCGTTGCACGCGGCCGGAGGCGGAGCCCTTCATCAGACTGAGCACCTCGGCTCTGGAGACGTAGTTCATGTCTCCGGGGATGGTGTGCTTGAGGCAGGATGCCGCCACCGCGAAGCGGATCGCCAGCGCGGGCGCCTTGAGTTCCCCGTCATGCAGCGCCGCCAGCAGTCCGGCGCCGAATGAGTCGCCGCCGCCAAAGCGGTCCACAATGTCGGTGATGCGATATGGCGAATAACTCCCGCCATCGTCCAGCGGGGCGAAATGGGCCTCGCCCGCCTTGCAGTCATAGAGCATCCCGCCCCAGTTGTTATGGTCGGCGGAAAGGCTCTCGCGCAAAGTGATGGCCACATGGGACGCCTTGGGGAAACGCGCCGACAGCTTGGCGGCGACCTCCTGGTATCCCGGGATATTGAGCTTGCCGGAATAGATCGCGGTGTTGCTGGCGCTGATGCCAAAGACATCCTGGGCATCCTCCTCATTGCCGATGATGATGTCCGCATACTGGACAATCTCCTGCATGCATTCGCCCGCCAGGACGTTCTTGGCGGTGCCCGGCCGCCAATTCCACAGCTTCTTGCGATAATTGAGGTCGATCGAGATGGTGATGCCGGCTGAAGCCGCCCGCCGTGCCAGTTCGCGGGTCGATAAATAGGCGTTTTCCGAAAGCGATGGCGTAATGCCGGTCAGATGCAGATGACCGACGCCGTCAAGCATGGCGTCGAAGTCGTATTCCTCCGGGGGCAGCAGCGAGATCGTGGAGTAGTCGCGGTCGTAAATGACATTGGAGCCGCGGGCATTGCTGCCCATCTCGGCATAGTAGACCCCCATGCGGCCAGTCCGGCTGTATTTGATGAGGTCGACATCGACGCCGATGCCGCGCATCTGCGTCGCGAAGGCCCGGGCGATGGCATTGTCCGGCAGTGCCGTCAGATAGCGGCTCCGGCAACCCAGCATTGCCAGCGAGGCGCAGACATTGGCCTCGCCGCCGCCGTATGTGGCCTCCAGCACCCCCGGCAACGCCTGGGCAAAACGCCGTTTTTCCTGCGGGCAAAGCCGCACCATCACTTCACCAAATCCGGCAATCAACTTATCCATCTCCCTGGCACTCCTTATTTTCTTTTCTGATTGGACTGGTTTCGTGAAGACAGGTGATTTTGCGTCAGAACGAGGAATTTCGAGGGGGCGCACCGGGAGTACGCGACCTGGAAATGACGAAATCATGGTACAAAAGAACCCGCTTCACGGCATTTCAGGTGATTATTAAGCCCCGCCATTGAGCTCGCGGTCGGCGGCAATGACCTTTTCGCGCCGGGCCTGACGATCGGCGGCCAGCTGACGACGCACCTCGTCATCCTCAATCGCCAGCATCTGCGCTGCCAGCAGCGCGGCGTTGGTCGCGCCACCGGACCCCACGCCGACCGCCGCCACCGGGATTCCGCCGGGCATTTGCACCGTGGAAAGCAGCGCGTCCATCCCCTTGAAGGCGCCGCCCTCCACGGGGATGCCGATCACCGGCAGCATGGTGTTGGCGGCCACCGCGCCCGCCAGATGCGCCGCGGCACCGGCCGCCGCGATGATCACCCCGAAGCCGTCGGCGGCAGCCCGCCCGGCAAACTGCGCCACCGCCTCCGGCGTCCGATGCGCACTCATGATCCGCACCACCACCGGAATCTGAAGAGCCTTCAGGGTGTCGATGCAATTCTGGATTTTCGGCAGGTCTGATCCACTGCCCATCAATACTGCGACTTTCTTGCTCATGGCTGTACTTGGGGTTATTCCTGGCAATGGCCGCCGCGGGAGGCATTGCCCGCAAATGGCTGCCGGGTATGGGTGAAATCGGGAACGAAGCCGGGATCGCCGCAATCCGGCTGAATGAACACCCGGCGGAATCCCAGCCGGTCGACCAGATCGACCACGGCGCCGTACTCGTCGTCGGAGACCATCCGGACAAGGTCGTGGCGGCGGTGGCATTCCGGCATCGGCCGGAATTGGCGCATTACCGAAATGGGCAGGCCGTCACCAAAATGCCGGTGCAGCAGCCGCAGCGCCGACAGCGAATTTTCCACCTCACCGGGCAGCACCAGATGCCGGACCAGCACGCCATGCGAGGCCGGAATCTCCCCCGATTCGTCAAATGGCCGCAGGAAACCGCAGCGATCCACCAGCAGTCGAATCCCTGCCAGGGCCACCTCCGGATAATCCCCACGCCCCATGCAACGCTGCGCAAGGGCGCCGTCCGCGTATTTGAAATCCGGCAGGAAGATATCCACCAGCTCCGACTGCTCCTCAAGAAGCTGCGTCCGGCAATACCCCGAGGTATTCCAAACCGCCGGCAATTGGCATCCCCGACGCCGTAACTGAGTTAAGATAACCCGTATATGCGGCCAGAAGTGGTCCGGCGTGACAAAATTGATGTTCCGCACCCCGGTTTCCGCCAGCGACAGGATGCGCTCAACCGCATCGTCAATCGTGAGATAGTCCCCAAGATGCCCGCTGGAGAGCTGGTAATTCTGACAGAAGAAGCACCCGCATGGACATCCGGAGAAAAACACCGTCCCCGATCCGTCTGTCCCAACCAGCGGCGGCTCCTCCCCGAAATGCGCGCCGATCGAGGCGATATGCAGCCGGTCGGACTCGCCGCAAAAGCCCGTCATCCCGCCGGTGCGATCGACTCCGCATCGGCGCGGACATAGCTGGCAATGTCGGTATTCGGGAAATGTCATCAGCGGAACGCCCACTCCTGGTTGTATTTGCAAAGATCGCGGTACTTCAACAGCCTGCCGCCAAAAATGTCCAGCGCGCTGCCAACCGTGAAGTCGATCCGCCCGCAGCCCAGCTCGCCAATCAAGGCAATATCCGCCATCGAATGGATGCCGCCGGCGTAGGTGACCGGAACCGGCGCAATTTCCGACAGCAATGCGATCAAATCCCGATCTATGCCCTGCTGCAACCCCTCGACCGATACCGCATGGATCAGAAACTCGCTGCAGTACTCCGACAGCATCGACAATGACGGCGCATCCATCTTCATCGTGGTCAGCCGCTGCCAGCGGTCGCAGGCCACAAAATAGCCGCCCGAGCCCCCCCGGCGGCATGACAAGTCAATGACCAGCTTTTCCGCCGGAACCGCCCGCCCCAGCTGCCGCAACCGTGCCGCGGAAAATTCGCCATCGGGAAACAGGAACGAGGTGACTATCACCTTCTGGGCGCCGCAGTCAAGCCACTCGGCGGCAGTGCGGTCGTCTATTCCACCGCCCAGCTGCATGAAGCCGGGATGCGCCCGCAATGCCGCCCGCGCCGCATCGTCATTGCCGCCGCCCAGCCGGATGACGTGTCCACCGGAGAGCCCGTCACGCCAGTAAAGGTCGGCATAGTACTCTGGCGGCTGGCTGGCGACAAAGTTGGTGCGGGGCGGCTGCCCGGAGAGCCCGGACAGCGTCGCGCCGACTATCTGCTTGACCTGGCCGTCATGTAAATCTATGCAGGGTCTGAATCGCATGAGGAAAAAATGGTGGCGGGAATGGACGGCCGGATGGTCATTCCTCTCCGGCGTGATAGGAGCTGCGCACCAGTGGACCGCACACCGCCTTTTGAAAGCCGAATTCCTCCCTGGCGCAACGCGCCCAGGCGTCAAACTCCTCCGGCGGAACAAAACGCGCCACCGGAAGCTGTCCTGGCCCCGGCTGGAGGTATTGCCCCAAAGTGATGCTCCGTACACCGGCGCCAGCCAGATCCGCCAGCGCCTGGCGGACCTCGCCGTCGCGCTCCCCCAACCCCAGCATCATCCCAGATTTGACGACAGCGCCATCGCCGTGGCGCGCGGCATGCGAGAGCACCGCCAGGCTGCGCCGGTAGGAAGCGCCGCAGCGGACATGGCCGCTTAGCCGTTCCACCGTCTCCAAGTTATGGCCAAACACCGCGGGCTTCGCCGCCAGCACGGTGTCAATTGCCGTCCTGTCCCCTTGATAATCCGAAACCAGCACCTCGACCCGGCAATCCGGGCAACGCCGCCG
The DNA here is from genome assembly GCA_934661755.1 of uncultured Lentisphaeria bacterium. Classification (GTDB taxonomy): domain Bacteria; phylum Verrucomicrobiota; class Lentisphaeria; order Oligosphaerales; family Oligosphaeraceae; genus CAKUJM01. Next base: position 34,435 of record CAKUJM010000026.1, read on the forward strand.
TATCGCCAGAATTGTCTGCGCCATGGCCGCGGCGCCGCCATCCGGCAGGTCATCGCGGGTGACGCAGGTCACGACCGCATATTTGAGTCCAAGCTCCGCCACACATCCGGCGATGCGATCCGGTTCCTCAGCCGACACCGGCAGCGGCCTCCCATGCCTGACAGCACAGAAGGCGCACGCGCGGGTGCACACATCGCCCAGGATCATGAATGTCGCGGTGCGATTGCGCCAGCACTCGCACCGGTTGGGGCATTTTGCGCCTTCGCAAACCGTATGCAGTGCGCCGCGCCGCAGCAAATGTCCCATCTGCCGCCGGGCCTCGCCGCCGATGAATGGCACCCGCAACCACGATGGCAGCCGGGAACGGCCGGCGGAAGCCGCAGCCGACGGTGGCTTCTCAACACACAACCTGCGCAGCTGATCGCCATATTCGCGCAACATGGCGGCATCCGCCGGGGCGAAATCCATCCCCGCCCATTGGCCAGGCGCGAACCATCCGCATCGCTGCCCCTCGCAAGGCACCGGCTCCGGGGCATTGCCATCCGCCACGCAAAGCATGAAATGCAACCGCACCCGTTTTTCCGGATAGTCGTAGGTGGTGGCAAAAAGCTCCGTCGCCTCACGGACCGGCATTGCCAGCTCCTCCCGCAACTCCCGGATGATGCAGCCGACGGGGGTCTCGCCCGGCTGGATCTTACCGCCGGGAAACTCCCAGGCGCCCGCCAGATGCGCTCCCGGACGCCGGGTCGCCAGCAAAATCCGGCCGCGGCGGATCACCACCGCGGCACATACCTCTACCGCAGGCATGTTCACGCTCCTGCGCCCAATACAGACATCGAAATACTATCGGTCGCCAATCACAAACTCGCAGCGACGATTGAGCTGGTGGTCGCTCTCCGTGGTGGCGTTGGCCACCACCGGCCGATCCTCGCCATAGCTCACCGTGTCGATCCGCGCCTCGGCAATGCCGCAATTGACCAGGTAGTTCTTGACGGACAACGACCGCCGCTCGCCCAGGGCACGGTTGTACTCGTCACTGCCACGCTCGTCGGTATGGCCCTCGATGATCAGCCCCTTGCCCTCGTTCTCGTTGAGGAAGGAAAGCAGCGTATCCAGCTTGGCACGCTGGGATGCCTCCAATTCCGACTGGTTGTAGGCGAAGTAGATCACTGCGCCGTCCCAGCGCGCGGCATTCTTCAAGTCGCCAATGGTGGCCAGCGGCTGGACCGCCTTGTCGGCATCCCCCCAGTCACCGCCCTTGATGGCGTCGCCATCGCCGCCGAAGCCCTTCACATCGCCGTCCATGCCATCCTCCGGTCCGGCCACAAAACCCTCGCCACCCTCGCCAGAGCCATTTTCATCGACGGCGGAGGGATTGACCTGCAAACCGGAAAGGTCCAGCTTCGGCTTTGCAGTGCAGCCAGTTACCAACAACGCACAGACAAATGCGACACCAAACGCGACAATTAGATTCTTGGGAGAGATAGCCATGGATGGAATTGACCTAAAGAGAGAAGGTGGTGGGAAGTAGGTGTTTTTTTGGAAAACGTTACGGAAAGACACGTTACTGTAATGCGCCTTTTGCGTTTTTTCCGCCATGCTCCGCTACAGCAACGACTTGCCATTGATCTGGCCGAGCATCCATCCGGCCAGGTTGCGGCAGCCGTCGGCATTGGGGCGGAAGCAGTCCGCCATCCAGCTCATGGCAGTCTTCTGTCCGACGATCTCGAACAGCGCCTTGCCATCCACCAGGGCGACCTCGCGGGCCTGGCACCACGAACGCATCGCGCGCAACATGCCATCGTAGTAGCGCACGGCCTCGACATCCGGATCGTCATTGAGCCGCCATTGGCCATTGCGGCCATCCTTTTGCGGAAAGATCGGATTCGGCAGCCAGCAGAGCAATTCGGGGTGATTGTCCAGCGACCGGCACTTTTCCACGAACTGTCCGAACTGGTCGGCCTTGGCCGCCAGCACGGCGGCGACGGCCTCCTCGCCATATCCGCCTTCCGGCGGGCGGCGAGTATCGGCAAATGCCGTCGAGAAGATCACCAGATGCGGGGCAAATGGCGCCACATCGCGGGCGAAACGCATATTGAGCAATTCCGCGGTAGTGCCGGCCATGCCGCTGTTGATCACGCCGCATTGCGGATGCTTTTCCTGCAGCATCCCGGAAAGCACCCGCACCCATGAAGGCTCATCCGGTCCGGCGGCAGTCATTTCGTCGCCGATGCAAACCACCCGCGGGATGGCGTTTTCCATCATGGCGATGGCATCATTGGTCATGCCCTCCGGCCAGTCGCGTATTGCCGCGAAGCCATTCCATTCACCACCGGTCGGGATGGTGATGCGCAACCGCGGCTGCACTGCACGGGTAATCACTTCGCGTGGCGCCGGGATCGCCGAGAGTTCCCTGGAATTGCATTCGGCGCAGAAGCGCGGCTTCTGGAAGGTCCCCAGTTCGGTATAGAGCTGTTCGCGCGCACTCCAGACAAATTCCTTTCCACACTTTTCACAAACCAGCCGTTCCGCCTTGTGGCCGGCAAGGAATTCCTGGCATTTGGTGCAGAACCGCGGCTCTGGCCGACGCCGGGCCAGCTGATCGCGCAGCTGCTGTTCCGGCGTGTAGATCCATTTGCCATGGCATCCCTCCACGGCACAGGGATTCTCTATTGGCTGCAAGGCCTTGATGGCCTCACGGCAATGATCGCAAATGCGGTGCGGCGGGGCGTCATGGCCAGTCAGGCGGGCATTGAGCTGCATCCCGCGTGTCCATATCCAGACATGGGCGCACCCCTTGTTGGCGCACGGCACCTCCACGTCATGCACTGAATTGAGGAAGCTCATGCATTCCTTGCACATCCTCTTGGGCGGCTCGGGCTTCTGGCCCTCCGGCGTTGCCAGCAACGCCTCCAGCTGGTCATAGGCGTTCCAGGTCCAGGTGTTCTTGCAGCCCTGCACCCGGCACGGAACCTCCTGCGGCTTGAGCTCGTTAAAGCGCTTCATGCACTCCGGACACATCCGCGAAGGCGGATTGTCCAGCGATTTTCCCGAGCGCAGATGCTCCAGCTGCTGCATCCGGGTCCAAAGCACCACGTGGTTGCATCCCTTGATGCGGCATGGCAATTCACGGTCGTGGAGATCCCTGTAGATCTTGAAGCAGTCGTCGCAAAGCCGCCGGGGCGGCTTGCCGTCGGTGGACTCCATCTGCATTCGCGCAGTCCACAGCCATGTGCCCTTGCACCCCTTCACCCGGCAGGGCTGGGCAATGTCGCCGTGTTCCTTGAGCTGCCCGCGGCATTTCTCGCAGAACCCGCGCGGCGGGAGGCTGTCCCTGCCCTGCACATGCGCTTCCAGCTGCTGATAGCGATTCCAGGTCCAGGTGCCGTCGCACCCCGGCTTGGAACACGGCATCTGCCGGTCTTCCAAAGTCAGGAAGTACGCACGGCATTCGTCGCACATGAGCCCTTCCTGATGAGGGTGGCCGCCAGTCTTGTTCCGCAAGGCCCGTTCGCCGGAAATGTGCACCAGGTTGTTACAACCGCGGATGCGGCATTTGACATCCTTGCCCTGCTCCCGGAACAAATCGCCCAATGAACCTAGATTGCTGCTCAAAAGATGCTCTCCGAATCGATAAGTAAAAACAGGCCGCGTCCAACAAGAACTGGGATGCGGCGCGCAATGGGGTAAAAATATCCCATTCCGGAAAAATTGCCACTGGCAACCACATTATTTTTTGCTGAGCGGAGGAAAACGGAGGATGGACGTTTTCCAGCCGTTCGCCCCGGGGCCGCACCGGTCGTCCCGCGCGCGCGGAAGCTTCAACAGGTGGGCCATGTACCCCCGCCCGACCGCCCTGTTAGGCTAACCGCTCCACACGACATTGCCAATCGCCAGCGCCATAATCCCCAAAAGTGTGCGATTGGCAGACACTTTACACACGGAAAACACGGAAAACACGGAAAACACGGAAAACACGGAAAACACGGAAAACACGGAAAACACGGAAAACACG
>CAKUJM010000027.1 GCA_934661755.1 uncultured Lentisphaeria bacterium
AAAGCACGGAAAGCACGGAAAGCACGGAAAGCACGGAAAGCACGGAAAGCACGGAAAGCACGGAAAGCACGGAAAACGCGGAAAACGCGGAAAACGCGGAAAACGCGGAAAACGCGGAAAAATTTCCGCTAAAATGAAAATTTTTGCGTTAAGACGGCTTGACAACCTTGAAAAGTTCCTTATAGTAAGCGGTATTACTGCGTAGATGGTCTCAATTCCGGCCTCCGGACATACTAGAATCCAGAAGATTTTTGTTTTTTTTAGTCACCAACCAACAAACAACATGTTCCGTGCGGTCATGTGCCAAGCGGAATCAACCAAACAAAAAAGGAAGAGATAATGAACAAGTTCCTTACAGCATTGATCGTTGGCGCAATCTCTGCGACCACCTTCGCCGCTGGCAACAGCCTGGTCTATGACTACAAGGCTTCTGTCAAGCGCATCAACCCGGTCACCGGCAACATCAAGTACACCAAGGATGCTTGGGATGGCAAGAAGGCTGACGCGACCAAGAAGCTGGAGAGCTACTCCGTCGCCAGCGACACCCTGCAGGGCTACCTCGTGCTGACCGCTTGCTCCACCTGCGCCGAAGACGGCTGGATCAAGTTCAATGCCGACGAAAACAAGGCGACCCTCCTGGTCACCCGCAAGGGCGACAAGAAGAAGCTGGCTTGGAAGTTCACCGATGTCGATATCAATGGCGGTGTCTTCAACAAGGGTGTTGGCGTCCGTCCTGCCGGCGATACGCTGGTGGAGAAGGCCACCAGCCTGAAGAAGATCAAGAGCGCCTGGATGTGGCTCGAGTACTCGACCGCGATCTACGGATACAACACCGCCAACAAGGTCTATGGCGGCGGCAAGTACCCGTACTATGGCATCCTCGGCGAGGATTACAAGAGTGTCGAGATCATCAGCGCCGGCTTCGGCAAGGCTGTCGGCGGTTCGCAGACCGATACCATTGACGGCGGCATCTGCGGCGAGTCCTCGTCCAAGACCGCTGGATGCGTCCGCATCGACAGCATCTCCGGCAGCCTGGTTGGCTACGCTGAGATCGACGGCCCCTGCGGCACTCCGATGTGGGATGCCTGCGAGCTGACGATTGTCGCCGACGGTCAGGGTGATCAGCCGAGCGGCAAGCTCTCCGAGACTGCCGTGAGCGGCACCTGGAGCATCAAGTTCAACAAGAAGCAGACCAAGGCGTTCAACACCACCGAGATCGATGAACTCGCCCTCCTGAAGGCCAAGGCCGCCAACGCCCAAGGCAACGGGTTCGCCACTGAAAATGGTGGTCCTTGGGACACCGCCGTCATCAATGCTGACTAACCATTCGGTTATTCAATTGATTCATTCGAGATTCACCTAGCGTGAATGGGAGCCACCGGAATCACTGACGTGTTTTCGGTGGCTTTTTCGTATCTGCCGTGGAACACTGCATTCCAGAGCGTGTCATACGGCGGGGGCATCGCCATTCATCCGTTTAACCATTTCCTTCTCGGAACACTTCCGCCATGCTTTCAGTAGATCAGAAAAAGTACGCCGTCATAATCACGATATGCCTGGCGGTTGCATGCGTATCCGGCTATTTTCTGGCGTCCGGGAATGGCGATGGGCAGAGCGGGGCGGTCCTGCCTGTGGAGAACGGAAGTGCCTCGGGGGCGTCATCCCCTGAAAACGCCGGCGCAGTAGCGGCGTCTCCGGACGGCATCGGCGACGATGCGGAAGACGAGGCCATAAGCAGATTTCACGAGCTGCTGGACGACAACCAGGAGAGCGAGTGCCTTGCGGCGGCCAGGGATCTGGCCCGGTCGCCAAATGCCAAATGCCGCTATGAGGCGATAAAGGCCTTCGAGTGGTATGGCGGCGAGGAGAATTTGCAGGAGCTTTTCCGGCTGGTATTCGACTCGGATCTGGGGGTTGCCGAGTGCGCCCTTGACTCCTATGAGATGGTTTTCCGCAGCCTGGAGGATAGTCCGGGCGACGAGACGATGGCGTCGCTGAAGAAGATCATCCTCGACACCAGCGATACGGATCGGCTGGAAAGCCTTTTTGCACTCACGCAGCCCCTGGACGAGGTGGTGTCCCTGCCGTGTCTGGTGGAGATTCTCCAGGCCGCGAACGAGGACGGCAACGATGAGCTGGCCGATTTGGCGCGGGAGTACATCGATTTTGCCACAGAGCAGGATTCCGGCATCGACTCCCTCGAGAAGGCCCAGCAGTGGCTGGACAGGTAGGCCAGCGATTCCGAATAAGGCAGGGGACGGAGGGCATTGGCGGCCATTGGAGAGCAAAGCAAGATCTGGAGATATTCACTCATGAGGAAGAGGTTGCAGACATGCATCATGGCATTGTGCGTGGCGTCCCTGGCGAATGCGCAGCCTGCCCAGGACAATGCGCCATCGTCATCCCCGGGGGAATCCGTCGTCATGGCGAAGCTGTCGGATGACGACATGGCGGTTTCGCTGAATGGCGAGGCGGTGACATGGGGGGAGTTGCGCGAGATGCTGCCCGACGAGGTGAAGGTGTCATTGAGCGATGGCGAGGCCGGTGTGGAGAATACGGTATTGTCGTACCTCCGGCAGATGCTGCTGCGCGGATGCCTCAAGCAGGACGCGGTGCGCCAGGGCTATTCAATCACTCCGGAAGAGCGCGAAAAGTTCATCCAGAAGCTCAAGAAGGACCTGGAGGTGTCCGGCAAGGGCGTGACGGTGGAGGAGTATTTGAAGAGTTTTGACAAGCAGGACACCATGTCATGGTGTCGGATGAGCGTAAACGAGCTCATGATGGTGGCACGGCTTGCCGAGGATGTCTCAAAGGAGGTCGAGGTCAGCGAGGAGGATGTCCGGCGGCAGTACGAGGAGCTCAACCGCATGAATGAAGCGGCGGAACGGAAGAACGACGAGCTGCGACGGGATTTCGATTTCATCACCAACGACGTCAGGATGGAGACCGACGATGGCTTCAAGGCGATAGCAAGGGATTATTCCGATGGCGCGGAGGCGGTGCGTGGCGGGGTTGTCAGCGCGAAGTTCACGCGTGCCGAGCTGGCGGAGGAGCTGGGGATGGAGAGTTTTGATCTGGCCAAGGGGCAGAATACCGGCATGATTGAGACGCCCACCGCGATACGCATTGTCCGGGTGATGGATGTGATTGCGCCGTCCGGCGAGGGCGGCGTGGAGCAGCTCAAGGTGGCGCAGATACTGTTCCGGAAGGAGGAGGTCCTCAAGGATGTCCCCGAGGCCATTGTCAGGAGCGCCATCCTGGAGAACAAGAGGAACCAGGAGTTCAACAAATACGCCGACAGGCTTTTCCGCAATTCCAGAATACAATGTCCGCTGTTTCCGGAAGCGGCATTTGGCAAAAAATAGCGCCGGGGGCGACCACGCATGAAGAGAGAGCCAAGCATTTTTCCCTGCCTTCTAGCCGCAGTCATCGGCCTGGCCGGCCTCCTGCGGGCCGCGGACTACGATTTTTCCAGATGGCTCATCGGCAACAGCGCCGCGGATGTCGTCAATGCCGCGAAGATCGCCTATGACAACGACCGGCCGCTGGTGGTCTTGTACTCCAACCTGGGGTCGTGTGCGCATTGCGAGGCGGTATGGAACAACTCGCTGTGCGACGGCGGCGTGAGGCACAAGTCATCATGCCGGATCAGCAGCACCCATCCGATTCGCGAATATGCCCGGGAGAACAAGCTGGTGCTGCTCTATTTGGCCAGCGACGTGGATCCGGAGTACCGCGTGGAGCACAGCGCCATCCTGAATGCGTTCAAGAAGCATACGGGGATTACCGACTATTCCACGATCGCCATAATGAAGGTGACCGACCAGGCGAATCTGGACAACCCGGGAAATACGGAGCTGTTTGGCAAGAATGGCGGCACCGTGGTGGTCGGGAAATTCCGTTTCCTGGGCGGCTTCAGGGTCTACGCGGGCAGCAACAGCTTTTCGCTGCCGTCTGCGGATTCCGATTTGCGCATATCGCATTTCAAGCGGGCGATGGCGGCGTATTTCCCCAACGACTACTGGACCACGATGGAGCCGCCATTGGTGAAGCTGACCGGCTATGACAGCGCCGTCGAGCTGACGCCGCTGGCCGAGGAGGCGGTGGAGGGCGGTGTCATCGACAGCGCCAACGGCGCGCAGCAGTGGTATCGGTTTGCCGCCGAGGCCTCGCGGGAGTACAGATTCTCCGCGACGGCGCCCACCGCCTCAAGCGCCAGGTACGGATATGCCTTCTATACCCGAAGCGGACTTGGCAGCGCGGTGTCGATCGGGGAGAAGGTCGGCAGCGCCCCGTCGGTGCTGACGGGGGGATTTTCGGTCAAGCCGTCGAGTTCGGGCGAGATCTATCTGCGCATCTACCAGCTCGACATGTCGGGGGGCAGCTCCGCCTTTGAGCTGACCTATTCCGCCGGTGAAAAAGGCGCCGGCGGCGACACTCCCGGCGGCGGGGATGAGCCCGCGACCGGCGACAATGACGGCGAGTGGGAATTTGACCACTGGATTGAGGGGAACAGCGCCGCGGACGTGCACCGTGCCGTGAAGGCGGCAAAGGACAACGAGCGGCCGTTGCTGATCCTGTACAGCAACCTGGGGTCGTGCGCCCATTGCGTCAATGTCTGGAACAACTCGTTGTGCGATGGCGGCGTGCACCATAGTGTCGCGTCCTGCGCGGCGGCGAAGTCGCATCCGATTCGCGAATATGCCCGGAGGAAGAAGCTGGTGATGCTATATTTGGCCAGCGATGTGGATCCGGAATACCGCAAGGAGCACAGCGCCATCCTGACTGCGTTCAAGAAGCACACGGGGATTACCGACTATTCCACGATCGCCATAATGAAGGTGACCGACCAGGCGAATCTTGACAATCCGTCGGATACCGGGCTGCTGGGGAAGGCCGGCGGCCTGTCGCTCATCGGGAGATTCCGTTTCCTGGGCAGCTTTACGGTCTATGGCAAGCACGGGAATCTCGTTTTGCCCTCGTCCGACACCCAGTTGCGCGAGTCGCACTTTGAGCGGGCGGTGGAGTTGTTCTTCCCGAATGACCACTGGTCGACGATTGATCCGCCGATTGTGGGGGCGACATCGTGGCGCACTGCGGTGCAGATTGCGCCATTTGAGCACCGCCCGGGGGAGATTTCGCTGGTGTCGAAGGATGTGAACGGCGTGGCGCTGACCTGCAATTTGAATGGCAGTCTCAAGACCCACTGGTACCGATTCGACGCGTCGGCGGGGCGGCGGTACAGCTTCCTGACCTATGCGCCTCCGGCGGTGGATGACGGCATCACGGTCTCGGTGGACTTCTTCAAGCCGGGTGCGGATGGCACGGTTGACGACAATGGCGCTTCATTGAAGGGCAAATCCGCATCGGGCGGCAGCGTGATTGCCAATGGCTTCTATCTGGATGCCACGGAGGACGGCGTGCATTACATCCGGATCCGCCGGGGCGGCGGCGACGATGTCACCGGATTCTCCTTCACGCTATGCCATTACGACATCCCGTCTCCGGCAGTCGGCGAGATTGCCAACCCGATGGCGTCCGGAGCCCAGCCGGGCAAGTGGACCACGGATCTGTCGGCGGCCAAGTCCGCCGCCGACAGGGACGGCAAGGCGCTGCTGGCGTGCTTCGAAGGCGTGCGGTGGTGTCCGTACTGCATCTACTCCGAGTATGAGCTGTTCGGCAAGGCGGACTTTGCGGATTGGGCGAAGGACAACGCCTACCTGGTGACGATCGACAACAAGCTTCGCAGCGGCACGGGGCCGAGCCTGTACAATGACGACTGGGCGGGCGGATGGATGGCGATCAACAATATCTCCGCCGAACAAGCCGCCAATGCGCTGGCGGCCAACGCGGCGTTGCAGACGAAGTACGCCTTGCCATGGCGTCAGCAGTCGCAAAAGCCGATTGGCTATCCGACGCTGCTGGCGGTTGATCCACTGCGCGACATCGTCCTGGGGCGGATCTCGCCCTCCAGCGCGACCCTTGACGACGTAAAGGCGCTGGCGGCATTGGCGACGGCGAAGCCGGAGGCAAATCACGAGGAATTGGACAACTACATCTCCGGCGCAGTCGCGGTGGAAGGCGGCGATTCCATCCGCGCGATGATCGGCGGCGTGAACCGTGTGGACTGGCGGGGCTTTGCAGTGGCTCCCGGCGATGCGTGGAGCTTCACGGTGAAGGTGGATGACGCCGCCGCCGCCGGAGAATCCCGGGTCGAGCTGGCGCTGTTTGACGTCACTGGCGTGGGCACCCTCAATTACGCCGACGACCAGGGCGTGGACTGCGAGAATTCCGGCAGGTTGATTGGCACGGCAACCGGCAGTCTGGCCGATGGCGTCGCCATCAGCCAGGTCTTCAACGCGGCCGGCGAAGTGCGTTTGCGGATCAAGCTGGCGGATGGCTCATTGCCGTCGCCGGAACTGGCGGCCTATACGCTGGCTGCCGGGAAGCTTTCCGGCATCAACTGCGAGGTGTCGCTGCCGGGGGCGCCATTGACGGCGAGCAAATATGACCGCACGGTGGCGATTCCGGTGACGCTGATTGACCACAACGCCGGCAACGACGAGGCGGTGTCGGTGACCTATGCGGTAGTCGGCGGCACTGCCCAGGCGGGACGCGACTTCGAGTTCGATGCATCCGCCGATCACACCCTTGCCTGGACGGCGGAGGAAAGGCATGCCAATGTCGCCAGGCGGATCGAGATTCCCCTTCCGGACAACGAGGAGATCTGGGATGGCCACCGCTCCTTCACGGTCAGGCTGGAGTGGAAGACCGGTCCCGGGCGGGCCGCGCCGAATGCCGAGGTCCGGGTCGATCTGATTGCGAAGCCGGGCTTCGCGGAGGCATCGGATCTGGAGGTCAAGCTGGTGCGTGGGGTGCATAGCCGGATCGAAATCCCCATCCACGCGTCCGACAATCCGGACAATGCGCTCTCTTACATTGTCACCGACGGCGCCTTGCCGTCGGGGATGGCAGCCGCCATCGTGGGCAGCGAGGCGCTGGTGATCTCCGGCGTGCCGGCGGCGGATGCGGCCAATGGCGAAATGTCGCTGAAGCTGCGGCAGTCCGTGGGAACGGAAATGCTGGAGTCCGAGGAGGGCAGGCGGATCGTCTTCACCGTCGGCCAGATCAGCGATCTGAACAGCTATGCCGATGCCGGCAACGGCGACGTCCCGCATCGCTTTTCCGGCGAATTGCTGCGGAATCCTGGTGGCGAAAGCCACTACATCGGCGGCGTGTTCGACTTCGAGGTGCTGCCCGGCCGGCTGGCGGTGACGCTGGATTGCCGGGAAGGGCGGCTTTGCGGCACGCTGGACAGCTGGAGCGCATGCGACAGCTACGGCAAATTCACCGCCAATTTCAAGTTGAAGGCCGAGGGTGTGGAGGACAAGGAGTATCCGCTGACACTGGAGCTGGATGGCGTTGGCGGCGTCTCCGGGTCGTTCGGCGGTGACGGCGAGGCTTCGGCGCTGGCCGGCATGGCGCGCACGGTGTGGACTGCGGAGGAAATCAAGGACTTCAAGCCATACTACACTGTCGCCTTCAAGGCGGTGCCTGAAGAAAGCCATCCCGAAGATGATGACTTCGATCTGGAGGCGATGCTGCCCAGCCTGGGCGGGATGGCCTTCAGCCTGGGCGAAGACGGCTCGATCGCCTACACCGTCCTGATGCGGGACGCGGAGGCCAGGGGCACCGGCACGGCGCATCTGCAGAAGTCAGACGACGGCACTGCCGACTTCAGCTTCTTCTGCCGGTATGAGTCCGCCAATGGCAAGGCGGCATTTGTCGGCGGCAAGCTGGGCATCATGAACAATGGCAAGAGCGATGGCTATACCTACACGGTGTCGGATTGCAACAGCGGCAGGACCGCGTGCTATGACCACTCCGGAGGCGCCACGCCGATGAATGCCTGCGGCATAGACTTTGACCAGGGCAAGCCGCTGTACCGGCATATCGGCGGTGCAGAAGGCGGCCAGCAGTCAAATCGCTTCTTCTTTGGCGCGCAGACGCCAGATGGGGTCGGAAATGGCCGGATCACCGCGGTGCCGCGCACCATCATGGTGTCGGAGGGCGACGATGGCCAGCTGTCGGTCACGGATGAGAACCCATATCGCCTGTCGATCATCGCGGAGACCGATGCCCAGGGCAGGCTGACTGGATTCTTCCATGGGAGCTTCCGGGCGTTTGTCAGCGGCCTTGACATGGATGATCATCCGGACCAGGTGGTGTTCAGCGGCGTCTATACGCCGATTGAGGAGGCATGCTGTTCAAGCGAGGGAGCGCAGCCGGCGGGGCGCGGATTCTACATGATGAATGACGCGTTGGGGGCAGCCCATTACTTCAACGTGCGCCTCTATCCGGAGTCGATGATGGAGGATGAAAATGGCGAACCGTTCAAAGGCAATCCGGCCTTGCCGGAGAGCGCGCTGTCGATCAATAAATCGGACAGGATCGATGATTTTGTCTGGACGACGGAGGATGCGCTGTCGGCCAGCGGCCAGCCGATGCATGTGCTGGCGGTTGATGCAAATGGCGGATGGAAGCTGCTGGAGGTCGGCATGGAAGGCGAGGTCATGGGCCGGCTTTATCCCGGCGCCTGGACGCTCTACTTCATCGGCGCGAAAACCGGCGAAGGCGAGGGAGCCAAGTTCAGCGACGGATACCGCATCGGAAACGGCATTGCGATCACCATTGTCGATGTCGAGAATGTGGCGTTTGAGCTGTCGATCAATTCCGGCTGGAATCTGCTGTCCTTCCCGTGGCCGACGGCCAAGGTAAGCCACGGCGATTACATCGAGTTGCTGAACAGCTATGCGGTGTATGTGCCGGGAGCTGACGGCCGAAGCCTGGTGCGGCTCACTGCGGAGCACGCGCCGCTGAAGGGCGGCGACGCCTTCTGGGTGCGTGGCACGGAGGATGGCATCGCCTTGTCCTTCCATGCGACCATCGACGAAACCAGGAAGCCTGCCTTCGGCGACTCCAGATGGCATCTTTGCGCACCGCATGACAATCTGGAGGGCGGCATGCTCTGGGATGGCATGCGCTACCAGCCGGCCGGCCGCGGCGGCGATGCCACCCGCGGCGGGTGGTTCAGGATGAAGGCCGGACAATGACGGCGGACCGGCGCGCCGCCTTGGCATCAGACAACAACCTCCTGAATGTCGTGAAGTTGGTTCTTTTTGCGCCATGATTTCGTCATTTTCCGGTCACGTGCTCCCGGCACGCCCCCCTGAAAATTCCCGCTTTTGACGCAAAACCACCCAACTCCACGGAACCAGGACCCTGGCAATCCAAAACAGACCCATGAAAATACTCGATTCATCAATGCTGGCGGCGGTGATGGCTGCCGTATCTGTCGCATTTGCGCCGGACATGGCGGTTGCGGAGGAGCCGGATGCGCCGGCCTTCCCGCTCTCGGTTGGCTCCGGCGACAGGCTGGAAGTCGGCGACCTCTATGACCTGGAGGTCAAGCGCTTCCCCTTCAAGATCACCAATATTTCCGGGCAGGATGCCGTCTTTGCCGGGCTGCGGATGAATTGCAATTGCATGACGGTGGCCAAGGAGGAGCGTGGCACGGTGATCAAGCCGGGGCAGAGCATCGAGGCCGTGGTGGACATCGATCCGACCAAGCTGAAGATGGGCATCCGGAAGCTGGATCGGATCCTCTATGTCGAGGCCGAGGGATTCGATGCGCCGTTGCGGGTGGCGGTCCTGGGCGACATCCATCCGTCGGTGGCCGTGGAGCCCGCCGAGGTGATCGACGTGCAGGAGTTCGCGGGGCTCGACATCCCCTGGGAACGCACCTTCACCATCACCAACGCCAATCCGAACATCAAGGACGAGGATTTCATCCTGGAGGCGCCTGGTGGCACCCGCTTCAACACCCAGTTCAGGCGGGTGTCGCCGGGCAAATACGAACTGAAGGTGTCGCCAAAGCTGCCGATGTCCAAGGAGCAGATCTTCGAGATTTTTGCGATGCCGCTCCAGGGCGGGCACGAGGGGATGGTGGTCCGCACCGGCATCACCGGCACTCCCAAGGGCTATATGCTGTCGGCGCCGGGGCGCGCATTCCCCTATCGCGAGAAGTTGCGGCAGGGCGAGGAGGTGGTCATGGAGTTCCCGCTGGCATTTGCGGTCCCCCGGCCCAACGCCAAGGCCAAGAAGCACAAATGGAGCATGAAGACGGTGGTCATGCCGGCCGCCGTGGATGAAAAGGCGCATATAGACAGGGATCCGGCGGCCTTCATGGCAGGGCTGCAGAAGGGCGTGGCCTTCAACACGCCGCCGGATTGCCAGGCGCAGCTGGTGGGCGGCGACAACGAGCTGTCGCTGAAGATCACCTTCCTGCCGGAATTTGCCAAGCAGGTGACGCCCACCCCGGTGGAGATGCTGTATGGCGGACGGGTGCTTTGCTCCATCCCCACCGGCGTGGCGATCCGCGAATCCACCCCCAGGCCGATGAGGCGCCACAAGTTTTGGAAGAAGGCGGAGTGAGGGCGTCTACGGGCGGATGCAATCCGCCCGTAGACAGTGGGTGGAATAACCGAAATAAATCGCCATGGACATCAGGTATTCTGACAGCGAATTAGAACACCTGCTCCTTGATCTTGAGTCGGATCAGGCAGAGCGCAAGGAGTCATACCGTGGCGATGTGCCGGACAAGGTAAAGCAGGCAATCTGCGCATTTGCCAACGATTTGCCGGATCACCGAAAGCCGGGGGTGCTTTTCATTGGGGCAAAGGATGATGGCGGTCCTTCGCATTGCCCGATTAACGATGAATTGTTACGAACCCTTGCCGACATCAAAACCAATGGACAAATTTTACCTATGCCGGCAATGACGGTGGAAAAAAGGGTCTTGCGGGGCGCCGAGATGTTGGTAGTGACTGTACTGCCTTCCGACATGCCGCCAGTCAAATACAACGGCCGGATTTGGATTCGTACCGGATCGCGTCGAGCATTGGCAAATGCTCAGGAAGAACGGATTCTCAATGAAAAACGCCGTTATAAGGACATCCCCTTTGACATTACGCCGGTATCATCCGCAACGATTGCGGCGCTGTCGCGGGCGGCATTCGAGTTGGAATATCTGCCTGCAGCCTTTGCACCCGATGTGCTTGAGGCCAATGGAAGAAGTTACGAGGAGCGTCTGGCGTCCTGTCGGATGATTGTCTCACCTGATGAGCCGGTGCCGACGGTGTTGGGCATTCTGACCTTGGGACGGGCATCGCAGGATTTCATGCCTGGGGCGTATGTCCAATTTTTGCGAATTGCCGGAACCGAGTTGGCGGATCCGGTGATTGACAGCGAGGATTTGCGGGGGACATTTAGTGCAGTTTTGCGGGGGGCTGAGGAGAAATTCAAAGCCCACAACACCATTTCCTACGACATAGTTTCGCAACCGCGTCATATTACCTCATCCCAATATCCTGCGGTTGCCTTTCAGCAATTGATTTACAATGCGGTGCTGCATCGGTCGTATGAAAACACCAATGCACCAATCCGGTTTTATTGGTTCAATGATCGGATTGAAATCCATAGTCCGGGCGGTCCATATGGCAATGTCACGCTCGAGAACTTTGGGCGACCAGGAATCACTGATTATCGCAATCCCAATATCGCCACGGTGTTGCGCAATCTCGGCTATGTCCAGGCCTTTGGTCGTGGCATTGCCACTGCCCAGCGCGCCATGAAGGTCAATGGCAATCCACCGCTGTGTTATCGCAATAGCGATTGTTCCGTGGTGGCGATTATGGCGCGGAAAAGCGGTCATCCCGCAGTACCCGCGGGATGAGCCGCCGACTTAAAAACAAACAAACCGCCACCGCATCCAATTGGAGGGGATACGATGGCGGTTTGGGAAATGGAGCCAGCGAAGGGACTTGAACCCTTGACCTGCGCATTACGAATGCGCTGCTCTACCAACTGAGCTATGCTGGCAAATTTGGAAAAGCGTCATACTGTAATGCCAACTGCGGAGTTTGCAAGCTGCAGCGTAGTAGACGGTGCGCGCGCTCGCACTGTCACTTCTTTTCACGGATTCAGGAAGGAATCAGCCATGTTTTTCCGGAAGTTCTTAATGATCATCGCTGTCGTGGCCATGGGGTTAGAGGGTGCGTGGTACTGGCCGTTTGGCGACAGCAAGCCCAAGCCCTCCCCGCCGCCATCCAGCCCGGCGCGCGGCAGCCGTTTCATTCCGACCTCCCAGCGGTCGTTTGACAAGGTCTATCCCCGTGCGCCGCTGGAGAACGAGGGGGTGTCGGTGAAGAAGATCAAGGAATTGGCGGATGCCGGCAACGCGAATGCGCAATTGACCCTGGGCAAGATCTATTTTGACGGCCTGGTTGGCGAGAAGCAGAGTTATCGGAAGGCGCTGAAGTATTTTGTCAAGGCCGCGAAGAATGGCAGTCCGGAGGCGATGTACAACATCGGGATCTGCTATGATGGCGGATTCGGGGTCCGCAAGCCGGATGTCGGGCAGGCGGTCGCCTGGTACCGCAAGGCTGCGGATGCCGGGGTTCCGGAGGCGCAGTACAAGAGCGCGGTATGGGCGGAGGCCCATGGCGAGCCGGAGTCGGCCTTCAAATACTACAAGATGCTGGCGGACGGCGGCGACCTGGAATGCATGAACCAGGTGGCGATTTTCATGCTCAATGGCTTTGGCACGCCGGCGGATCCGGAGGGTGCGGTGAAATATCTGCGGCAGTCGGCGCAGCAGAGCAATGTCCGGGCGATGATCCGGCTGGCCGACTGCTATCAGCAGGGCCTTGGCGTCCCCCGCGATTACCAGGAGATGGCAAAATGGCTGGAGCTGGCGGCGGTCGAGGGGGATCCGGAGGCGCAGGCCAAGCTGGGGCGCTGCTACCAGGAGGGATGGGGGGTGGTCGCCAATGACGAAAACGCCTTCAAGTGGTACCGGATCAGCGCGGAGGGAAAATATCCCGGAGGGCAATGCATGCTGGGGCACTGCTATCGCGACGGCATTGGCACGGCCCCCAATGCGGTGCTGGCCTTCGAGAACTACCTGGCCGCGGCGGAGCAGGGCGATGGCGCCGCCCAATTGGAGGTCGGGGAGTGCTATCGGCTCGGCCGCGGGGTGAAAATTGACGACGATGCCGCCCGGAAATGGCTGGCCAAGGCGGCCGACGAGAACGGCATCGCCGTCGCCCAGGCACGGCTGGGGATGCTCCTGGCCGAGGAAGGGCAGTCCAGCGAGGCCGAGGCACGGCTGGCGAAGGCGCTGTCATCGGCGGATCCGCTGGCGAAGATCCAGGCGGCGTTGTGCTATATCAATGGCGCCGAGCCGATACGCGACCGCGAACGCGGGCTGGAGATCCTGCGTGACCTCAACGCCGCCGGCGATGCCGACGCCCGCGCAATATTGGAGATCTATGAGTAGGATGGGCAGGAAGGATGCCGGGGAGGCGGTATCGCCTGGCCTGGCCGAGGCGGCGCTGCGGGAATTTCTGGCGCTGGCGGGGGAGGGCGCCATGGGGCGTCAGAAGGGCGCATCGGCGTTGGTGAAGAACCTGTGGTATGCGCTGCAGCGCCATCGGGCAGGGCTGGACTGGGAGCTGTCGAGGCGTTGCCAGGCGTTGCGCGCCCGTGAGCGCCATCTGCTGTGGTGGGCGATGCTGGAGTGCTATGCCTTGTGCGGCCTGGCTCCGGCGGTGGCGGTGGCGGTGGCCGCCGGATATGCAAAGCGCCGGTGGGGGCAGGCCAGCGCCGGCTTCATCAACGCGGTGCTGCGGGGACTGTTGCGCGACCATCCCGACGGGCGGTCTTTTCAGGACATGCTGCGGCGCGAGGCCCCGCCGGCAGTGGCCTGCGGACTGCCGGAGCCGCTTTATCAGCGATGGTGCCGCGATCATGGCGTTGATTGGACGCAGTCCATGGCGGAGCTGCTGATGCAGGATGCGCCGGTGTGCGCACGACGGCGGGGATGCTTTGCCGGCGGCCGGGCCGGCCGGCCATATCCCCCCGGCGGCGTGATGGCGTCATCGACCGATGATTTCGACCCGTCGCAGTATTACTTGCAGGATCCATCGACGCTGATGGCGCCGTTTCTGCTTGCGCCGCAGCCGGGCGAGAATGTCGCGGATCTGTGCGCGGCGCCGGGCGGGAAGTCGCTGGTGATCTCGGAGCTGCTCGATGGCCGCGGATCGTTGCTGGCCGCGGATCGCTCGGAAAGCCGGCTTCGGCAGCTGCATGAAAATCTCGACGGGGTGCCGATTGCCGAAATTGCGCAATGCGATGCCGCCGCGCCGCCCGGGCGGCTGCAGGGATGCTTTGATGCGGTGCTGCTGGATGTGCCGTGCAGCAACACCGGCGTCATCCGGCGCCGTCCGGATGTGCGGTGGGGATTCTCGGAGGCCCGGCTCGCGGAGCTGCTGACGCTGCAGCGGGAGATCCTCGATGGCGCCGCCCAGACCGTCAAGCCCGGCGGACGGCTGGTCTACAGCACCTGCAGCATCGAGCCGGAGGAGAATGTCCGGCAGGTGGAGGCTTTTGTGGAACGGCATCCGGATTTCACGGTGGCCGCGGCGCATCAGCTCCATCCTACGGCTTTTCATGACGGCGGCTTTGCCGCGCTGCTGCAAGCCGGGGGCGGACGATGAATAAACGGCCGGAGTTGTTTTTCAGGATGGTGCATCTATGAGAATCGTAGGCGGGCGCGCCCGTTCCATCAGGTTGGCGGTGCCGCAAAGCGGCCTGGTCCGCCCCACCGAAGACAAGGTCAAGGAGGCGATGTTCGCCGCATTGGGCAGCGTTGAAGGCTGCGCGGTGCTGGACCTGTTTTCCGGCAGCGGCGCCCTGGGACTGGAGGCGCTGTCGCGGGGGGCGGCAAAAGTGGTGATGGTCGAGCGCGAAGAACGACATGTGGCGGCGATGCGCGCCAATTTGGCGGCGGTGCAGAAGGCGATGATGTGCAGCGGATGCGGCGATGGCGTCGGCGAAGCGCAGATCGTGCGCTCCGATGTGCGCAGCGCCATGCGGACATTGACGGGAAAATTCGATGTCATTCTGGCGGATCCGCCTTATCATCCCGGTTCCGGCGAATACGGCGGAAGGGAGCTGCTCCTGGACGCCAATTGCATGAGGCTGGCGGCGGACAATGCGGTCCTGGTGCTGGAACATGACACCGCGACCCGGGATTTGCCGTGGGCTCCGCAGGGGCCGTGGCGGTTGCTCAAAAGCCGCGGATACGGCATTCGCACCATATCCTTCGCCGTTGTTTGATAAAAATATATCATGTCGGCTTGAAAAACGTTTTTCGGGCTTTACATTATGCGCATGTTACAAAAATATCATCACCGTCGGCGATCGCCGGCGTCGATGATGGCAAACCCGTTTTTTTTAGTTCATCATACAGGGAAATTCAACTTCTTTTCAGGGGAGTAAGAAATACCATGAAGAAAGAGAAAGAGAAGGTGGCGGAAGCCGCCGTGCCGGCGGTTGATCCGGCGGTTCAGGAAGCGCAGGAGCGTGCGGCCGTGGACGCGGTGGTGGCCAAGGTCAAGGCCGCCCAGGAGAAGTTTGCGAACTACACCCAGGAGCAGGTCGACAGGATTTTCCAGGCGGCGGCGCTGGCGGCGAACAACGCCCGCATTCCGCTGGCCCAGATGGCGGTGGAGGAGACTGGCATGGGGGTGGTCGAGGACAAGATCATCAAGAACCATTTCGCCTCGGAGTACATCTGCAACAAGTACCTGGGGATGAAGACCTGCGGCATCATCGAGCAGGACGACGCCTTCGGCATGATCAAGGTCGCCGAGCCGCGCGGGGTGATTGCGGGCATCGTTCCGACGACCAACCCGACCTCGACGGCGATTTTCAAGGCGCTGATCGCCTTGAAGACCCGCAACGGCATTGTCTTCAGCCCGCATCCGCGCGCCAAGAAGTGCACCTGCGAGGCGGCGCGGATTGTGCTGGATGCGGCGGTGGCCGCCGGCGCCCCGGAGGACATCATCGGCTGGCTGGACAATCCGACGATGTTCATGTCCGGCTATCTGATGGGCCACAATGACATCGCGTTGATCCTGGCCACCGGCGGGCCGGGCATGGTGAAGGCGGCCTATTCCAGCGGCACTCCGGCAGTCGGCGTGGGCCCGGGCAACACTCCGGTGATCATGGATGACACCTGCGATGTGGAGACGGCGGTCAACTCGGTGCTGCTGTCCAAGACCTTCGACAACGGCATGATCTGCGCCTCCGAGCAGTCGGTCACGGTGATGGCGCCGATCTACGATGCGGTGAAGACGGAGTTTGTGCGCCGCGGCGCGTACATCCTCGACGCCGCCGAGAAGGAGGCCGTGGGCGCCGTCATCCAGATCGACGGCAAGCTCAATTCGAAGATTGCGGGCCAGAGCGCGGTGAAGATCGCCCAGATGGCGGGCATCAAGGTCCCCCCCTACGCCAAGGTCCTGATCGCCGAGGTGGACAAGGTCGGTCTTGAGGAGCCGTTCTCGCGCGAGAAGCTGTCGCCGACGCTGGCGCTGTACAAGGTGGACACCTACGAGCAGGCGGTCGAGAATGGCAGGAAGCTGCTGGCCTATGGCGGGTTGGGCCATACTGCGGTGCTGTACACCAACACCCAGAACGAGCAGCGCATCCGCGAATTCGGCCATGTCATGCTGGCCAGCCGGGTGCTGATCAACACGCCGTCGTCGCAGGGCGGCATTGGCGACCTGTATAATTTCGCGCTGAATCCGTCGCTGACTTTGGGTTGCGGTTCATGGGGCGGCAACTACGTCTCGGAAAATGTCGGTCCTCAGAATCTGCTCAACATCAAATCAATTGCCAAACGGAGAGAAAACATGCTTTGGGTCCGCCTCCCGCAGAAAATCTACTTCAAGTACGGCTGCCTGTGCACTGCGCTGGGCGATCTGGCCGGCAAGAAGCGCGCGTTCATTGTCACCGACAAGTTCCTCTATGACAGCGGCGTGCTGGGGCCGATGCTCCACAAGCTTGACGAGATGGGCATTGCCACCCACGTCTTCTCGGATGTCACTCCGGATCCGACCATCCAGCTGGCGCGGCGCGGCGAGGAGCAGCTGCGCTCCTTCAATGCCGACGTGATCATCGCGGTTGGCGGCGGGTCGCCGATCGACGCCGCGAAGATCATGTGGCTGATGTATGAGCAGCCGGAGTACAAGTTCGCGGATCTGGCCACCCGCTTCATGGATATCCGCAAGCGCATTGTCAAGCTGCCGGAACTGGGGCGGAAGGCGATCATGGTGGCGGTGCCCACCACCAGCGGCACCGGTTCCGAGGTGACGCCGTTTGCGGTGATCACCGACGAGGAGACCAACCAGAAGTTCCCGCTGGCCGACTACGCCTTCACTCCGAACATGGCGATCATCGACACCGAGCTGGTGATGAAGCTGCCGAAGGGGCTGACCGCAGTTTCCGGCATTGACGCGCTCACCCATGCATTGGAGTCGCGTGTCTCCTGCATGCAGAGCGACTACTGCAATGCCCTGGCCAACGAGGCGGCGCGGCTGATCTTCGAGCATCTCCCGACCTGCTACAAGAACGGCCCGATGAGCGAGAATGCCCGCGAGCACATGTTCAACGCCTCCGCGATGGCGGGCATGGCCTTCGGCAACGCCTTCCTCGGCCTGTGCCATTCCATCGCCCACAAGCTGGGCGGAATGTACCACATCCCGCATGGCCTGGCCAATGCCTTCATGATCAGCCACGTGGTCAGGTTCAATGCCGTGGACATCATGACCAAGCAGGCGGCCTTCCCGCAGTACCACTACCCGAACGCCAAGGCGGACTACGCCGCGGTGGCCCGCTATGTCGGCCTGACCGGCGCCGATGACGACGAGCTGGTCGCCAAGCTGATCGGGAAGATCGAGGCCCTCAAGGCCGAGCTGGACATCCCCAGCGCCATGAAGGTCTGGTTCGAACAGCACAACATCAGCGAGGAGACCTTCCTCAAACAGCTCGATGAGCTGGCGGTCAAGGCCTATGACGACCAGTGCACCGGCGCCAACCCGCGCTATCCGCTCATCAGCGAGATCAAGCAGCTGCTGCTGAATTCCTACTACGGCAATCTCTAGCTTGCCAACGCGATGCCGCCGCCGGTGTACGTAATGTCGTGCATCGGCGGCTTTTTGGTGTCGGAGCCATCCGGAGAATGGCGGGGCGGTTATATTTATCGGGTCATTACCATGAAAAAGATCAAAATCTGCATCGGCAGTTCATGTTTCGCCCGCGGCAATGCCGCCAATGTGGATGTGGCCGAAAAATTTCTGAAACAGCGTGGGCTGAGGGATGACGTGGATGTCGACCTCTCCGGGGGCTTGTGCACCGGAAATTGCGCCGACGGCCCGATTGTGACGGTCGACGGCAAGGTCCATACCCACGTCACCCGGGAGCGGATGCTGGAGATCCTGAAGGAAATCTTCCCGTGACCATCTCCCCATCCGCCGGCGGCATGCCCGGTTGATTCGCGGGATTGCGCTCCGGGCGCCGGCGCGCCCCCCTTCCCCCAAAAAAGAGAATAGAAGCACCTCCCCAGATCATGGCTGCCGAGCAAATCACATTTCGTCCGGAGACCGGTCCGGTATACACGGTGGAGAATGAGTGCCAGGATTGCTACAAATGCGTCCGGCACTGCCATTGCAAGGCGATCCGGATCATCAATGGCGCGGCCTCGGTGATCCGGGATGCGTGTGTCTCCTGCGGACAATGCGTGAAGGTGTGCCCGGCGCATGCCAAGCGCATCCGCTCGGACCTGTCGCGGCTGCGGCAGCTGCTCACTTCGGGCGAGCCGGTGTATGCGTCGATTGCACCCAGCTGGGTGGGCTATTTCCAGGGGGTGTCGCTGGGCGAACTCTCCGAGGCCCTGCACCGGCTGGGATTTGCCGGCGTGAGCGAGACGGCGCATGGCGCCCAGGCGGTGAGCGCCTATACTGGGCAGTACCTGAGCCAGGGACGCCATCCGCTGGTGATCTCCAGCGCGTGCCCGGCCTGCGTGGACTACATCCGCAAATACCATCCGGACTTCACCGCGCGGATCATGCCCTTCACCTCGCCGGTGCAGGCGCATTGCAAGCTGATCAAGAAGCGCTACGGCGACAATGCGAAGGTGGTCTTCTTCGGCCCCTGTGCCGCCAAGAAGAACGAGGCCGACCGCAATCGCGAGCTGCTGGCGCTGGCGCTCACCTTTGCCGAGCTGGATGAATTGCTCAGCGACGAGCATGTGGTCTTCGACGGCACGACCGCGCCGCTGGCGCTGGGGCCGGCCGAGGAAGGCCGCTTCTATTCGATCGAGGGCGGCATGAACGACACCCTCCGCGACGGCGGCAGGAATGTGCGCTACATCTCGGTTTCCGGACTGGACAACCTGGCGCGACTGCTCTCGTCATGGCATGGCGACTCCGGCAGCGGGAGCAAAAGGACCATCTTCATCGAGGCGCTGGCCTGCAACGGCGGCTGTGTCAATGGTCCGGCGATGCCGCAGGTGGGGGCGACGCTGGACACCATCCAGCGCACCGACGACGACGCCCCGCTGGCGGCAAGCCGGATCGACGGCGAAAACGCCGGCACTTCGATCGCCAGCAGCTTCGCGTCCGACGAAATCGCCGCCGATGATCCCGGCGAGGAGGCGATCCGGGCCGCGCTGGCGCGGGTGGGCAAATTCGCCAAGTCCGACGAACTCAATTGCGGCGCCTGCGGATACAACACCTGCCGCGATTTCGCCCGGGCGCTGCTGCAGAACAAGGCGGAGGAGGCGATGTGCCATACCTTCCTGCGCAAGAATTCGCAGCGCACCAGCAACGCGCTGATCAAATACATCCCGGCGGCGGTGGTGATTGTCGATGAAAACCAGCAGATCACCGAATGCAACCGCAATTTCGCGGTGATGGCGGGGATGGCGGATGTATTCGACACCCTGGGGAATCTGGCGACGGTGCCGATTGACAATTGCATGCCGCAATTGGAGGAGCTGTTTTCCAGCGTGCTGGCCAATGGCGGCGAGATTGAGAAATACAACCAGAAGTTCAACGACACCATCATCAACCTGAGCGTCTTCTCGATCGCGCGCGGGAAATACGCCGGCGCGGTGGTCCAGGATGTCACGCGGTCGGAATTGCACCGCGAGCAGATAGCGGAGAAGGCGCGCGAGGTCATCCGCAAGAATGTCATCACCGTCCAGCAGGTGGCACGGCTTTTTGGCGAGCATGTCGCCGAGACCGAGATCATGCTCAACGAGATTGCCGGCACCTACGAGGTGCATACCGGGGAGGGCGGCAAGGATGGCGTCTGACCTCTTTGTCGAGATGGAGTACTTCCAGCTGACCAAGCATGGCCAGGCGGCCTGCGGCGACGACGTCCAGCTGGAGACCCGCAAGCAGGAGAACCGCTATCTGGCGGTGCTTTCCGACGGGCTGGGCAGCGGCGTGAAGGCCAATGTGCTGGCCAACATGACCACCACCATGGGGCTGCGCTTCCTGAAGTCCAACCTCGATGTCATGCAGTCGGTGGAGATCATCATGGATTCGCTGCCGGTCTGCGAGGTGCGCCACATCAGCTACGCGACCTTCTCGATGGTGGATCTGCGGCTGGGCGGCATCACCCGCCTGGTCGAAATGGGCAACCCGCAGTACATCCAGTTGCGCGGGGACCAGGAAGTGCAGCCGCAAAAGCATGAGACGATGGTGTCGCAGCACTGGCCGGATCGCGAGGTGGAGTGCTACGAGCTCAAGCTGGAGCCGGGCGACCGCCTGATTGTCTGTTCGGATGGCGTGACCCAGTCCGGGCTGGGCGAGGGCGCGCCATATAAATTCGGGTGGCGGCGTTGCGGCGAGATGGAATACGCGCAGGAGCAGATCCGCGCCAATCCCCGGATTTCGTCCAAGTCACTGGCGCACGCCATTGCGGGGCGCGCCTTGATGATCTCCAAGGGCGTCTGCCATGACGACATCACCTGCCTGGTGATCTATCTGCGTGAGCCGCGGGTGCTGCGGGTGCTTACCGGCCCGCCATTCTACAAGGAGAGCGACGCCGAATATGCCGCCCAGGCCTGCCTCGGCGAAGAGCATACGGTGATTTGCGGCGGCACCACCGCCAATATCATCGAGCGCGAGCTGGGCAGGAAGGTGGAGATCGACCTGCATCAGCTCAAGGCCGGCGACAACCTCCCCCCGCCGGGGCGAATCGCCGGCGTGGGGCTGGTCACTGAAGGAATCCTGACCCTCTCGCGGGTGGCGATTGCCCTGGAGGAGGATACGCCGGTGCACGAACTGCCGCAGGCGGCCCGGAAGATCATCGAGCGCTTCATGGACCACGACCGCATTGAATTTGTGGTCGGCACCAAGGTGAACGAGGCCCACCAGGACCCCACTTTGCCGGAAGACCTGGAGCTGCGGCGCGGCATGGTCCACCGCCTCAAGAATATCCTGGTCTCAAAATACCGCAAGGAAGTCATTGTAAGCTACTACTAGAACAGGGGACACCCGCATCATGGAAAAAATACCGCTGGAAATCTGCTGTGGCACCGCATGCT
This sequence comes from uncultured Lentisphaeria bacterium, assembly GCA_934661755.1. Classification (GTDB taxonomy): domain Bacteria; phylum Verrucomicrobiota; class Lentisphaeria; order Oligosphaerales; family Oligosphaeraceae; genus CAKUJM01. Next base: position 21,521 of record CAKUJM010000027.1, read on the forward strand.
ATCTTCTCGGTGCGTCGAAACTGCTTGCCGTTGAGACGCTTTTCCCCCCGGAATGGGCGGGACGGATCGAGGTCAGGGGCGTGCCCTGCATGAATCTCTGCGACAATGAGCAGATTTGCGGAGCGCCATTCGTCCGCCTGAATGGCGAGGTGATCGACCATGCCACCGTCGAGACCATCATGGCGAAATTGGCGGCATTGATGGAGTGAACGGAGGCAAACGGAGGATGACGGAGAAAAGCCCCGCCGCCATCACTGCAGGGGAGGCGTGCCGCCGGACGTGGCCGGCACCATCCTGCCCCAGATTTCTTTAAATACTTCACCTAACGATTTTCCTGCTATTTCCCCCAATGATCAATGGAGCGCAATATGTACGCCGGGAATTGATGATCCGGCTGGTCCGCAGTTTTGACGCCGGGACGCTGGACACCGATATCGACCATATTCCGGTATTGATGCGGCCGAAGGAGGGCCAGGCCAGCCGCTGCTGCATCTACCATGACCGCGCGGTGCTCAAATACCGCCTGATGTGCCTGCTGGGCTTCGCCTGCGAGGATGAGACGGACGAGACGCGGCCGCTGTCTTCATATCTGCAGGAGGCCATGGCACGGCCGCATCCGGCGGTGGTCGACGGCGCCGAGCCGCTCTCGGTGTGCTCGCCAGGCTGTTCGGGGTGTCCCAGTTCGCGGGTGGTGGTGACCGGGAGCTGCCGCGGATGCTTCGCCCGGCCATGCCAGTACAACTGCCCGAAGAAGGCGATCAATATTGTCAATCAGGTGTCGACCATCGACCAGGACCTATGCATCAAATGCGGCAAATGCATCAGCGTGTGTCCATTCCATGCGATCATGAAGACGACCGTCCCCTGCGAGGAGGCCTGTCCCACCGGCGCGATCCGCAAGGACGAGCATGGCCGCGCCAGGATTGACTTTTCCAAATGCATCTATTGCGGCAAGTGCTTCAACGCCTGTCCGTTCAGCGCGGTGATGGAGCGTTCGCAGCTCATCGACGTGCTGTGCGCCATGAAGCGTGGCGAGAAGCTGGCGGCGATGGTGGCGCCATCCGCGCAGACCCAGTTCCCGGGGACCATCGAGCAGCTCTTCACCGCCATTTCCAAATTGGGCTTTGAACAGGTGGTCGAGGTAGCGCTGGGGGCGGAGATGACCACCGCCCATGAGGCCCGCGAATTCCAGGAGCGCATGAGCGCCGGCGAAAAGCTGATGACGACCTCGTGCTGTCCGGCATATGTGCAATTTGTCAAGAAGATCGTCCCCGAATTTGAGAAATTCGTCTCGGCCACTCCCAGCCCGATGGTCTATACTGCGCAGATTGTCCACGAGCAGCATCCGGGGATGAAGACGGTGTTCATCGGCCCATGCATCGCCAAGCGCCACGAGGCCGCAGTCAAGGGAATCGACTACGTCTTGAGCTTTGAGGAGGTCGGCGCCTTGCTGGCCGGCCGGAAGATCGATGTAATCGCCTGCGAGCCGTGGAAGCTGCCGCGGCCGGCGATTGCGACCGCCCGCAATTTCGCCCATAGCTGCGGTGTCACCGAGGCGGTGCTGCAGGAAACCAGCACCCTCCCCGCCGACTTCAAGCTTGACGCCAAATTCATCAATGGCCTCGACCGCAAATCCGCCGCGATGCTCAAGCTCTATGCCGCCGGACGGCTGCCCGCCAACTTCCTGGAGGTCATGGCCTGCAATGGCGGCTGCGTCAAGGGGCCGACCTCATTGACATAGGCGGCCGGCTTCCCCCAGGCCGCCGCTATTGAGCGCCGAAGAATTCCATGTCGCGGCACAGGTCCCTGATGGATGCCCCGGACAACTCCGGGTGCACCTCGCTCTGAATGCATTTCAGGCGCGGGGCCTGCATGAGCAGCTTCTTGACATGCGGCCAATCGACATTCCCCGACCCGATGCGCCGGTGCTGGTCGCAGGAGCCGTCATTGTCGTGAAGATGGCAGGTGACAATATGCGGGAGCATTTTCTCCAGCGCGTGGCCTTCCCATTTCACCCTGTCCAGCTTCAGGATTTTCAGCCAGTCATTCTGGGCCTGGTTGAAACAATGGACGTGGCTCTCATCAACCAGGTTGGCATGGCCTGCGTCATAGCAGAATCCCAGATAATCGCTGGGGAAATCCTTCTTGATGTCCAGGAGCACGTCCGGCTGGCAGTTGGGTGTCCAGATATTTTCGATGGCGATGACCACCCTGCATTTTTCCGCTTCATCCAGAAGCTGCTCCAGCGCATCCTTAACTCTCTGGACATGGAGCTGAAGCGGGATTTCGGCATGGATGAAATCCAGCCCGCAATGGATGGCAAGCGTCTCCAATCCCAGCTCCGCGGCGATGTTCAATGCGAGCTTCTGCCGGATGATCATTTCATGACGCCGGCTTTCGTCAGGGCAGTTCAAATCCAGGAATTCAGAGCTTGGCGCGTGGCCGTCGACAAATGATAAACCCTCCCGTTCCATCTCCGCCGCAATTCTCCCCGCCATGGAGCCGTCCTGCATGATCACCCTGAACAACCCGTCGGTGACGATCAGGTGCCTGGCGCCGTTGGCGGCAAATTCCCGCATGACGGCCGGGCGGGTTTTCTCCGAATAATCCACCAGGGGATAGAAAAAAGTGATTGGCAGCTTCATGATGCTTTGATCCGAAGAGGCTGGATGGGCGGCGCGGGACTTGCCGTTTTGGCACTGCTCATGGCGCCATTCTTACTGGGGACGCCATGGCAGGGCTTCCAGGAGGAACATCATGCCCCGCCATCCGCCCTGCGGATCCAGCTGGAAGGCGACGCGCAGAGCGTCATGCCGCAATGCGGAGCCGTCCACAATTTCCCTGTCCGCCATGGCGGCGGGGAATATCCTGCGCAAGAGGTATTTTCTCTCTGGTGAAATCCCGTGCAGATGGAATCGCCGGATGCCATCGCCGGACCGGACCAGGTGGAAGGCGTAGATGAAATGGCGGTCCGCCTGCAAGTCGTGATACTGGAACGCCATCCAGGTGGCCAGATGCTCCGCGTTTTTCCGCGGGGCCAGATTCCAGCCGATGCAGCGCGCAATGGATTTGCGGTATTGCTTCTGAAATTCCACATACGGGACCATTGCGGCCTGCAATGACTCGCCCAGGCCGTCAAGATCCCCGGAAAAGCCCAGGCTGCCGCCGTTCATCGCCGCCAGCATCGCAAAATTGAAGTCCGCAGTCGCGGCGGCATCCCAGGTGCCGGACTCCGGCTGCAGGACGCGCGGGGACTCCGGACCAAAGCAGGGCGCAGTCCGCGGATCGAGCGGCGACGCCACCATCCAATGCAAACAGCGCCCCGGCGGCAGTCGCAGCATCAGCCCCTGCGAAATTTTCAGCATGGCCACAGGATTGGCGTTGTCGCTGATAAAAAACACGTCGTAGTCCCGGAGCATCTCAATGCCGGCCCGCATCCCGCCACTGGAGCAGGACTCAAAGCATATCTGCGGGAAGCGCTGCCGCAATTCGCTCCAGAGCCGGTGCAGCGCCTGGGTATAGGCGGAAAGCTCGGAACCGCCGTCGTCGCGCTCCTGCGAGTGGTTCATGTCGTTCTTGATATACGCCGGGTGATATTTTTCGATTATTTCAATGATCGAATCGCGAAAATAGCCGGCGGCCTCCGGGTTTTCCAGCCGCAGCCGCCAGCAGTTTTGGCGGCAATGGGCGAACCACTCCGGGTGTTCCGCGATTTCCGGCGTGCATTCGTGGAAGAACTCCGCCTCGATCCATATTCCGAACTGAAGCCCGGCGTCGCGCACTTCATCGGCGAATTTCGCCAGCTTCCCATCGAAGGGGCTGCCGGCTTTTTCACGCCACCTGCCCAGCCGCAGGAAATAGTCGTGATCCTCGAACCAGCCATAGTCGACAACAAAGGCCTCGCAGCCGATCCGGCGCGCCGCCGCCAACTGCCGCCGCAGGCGGTCCAGCTCCAGACGGCTATAGCGGTCCAGCCAGGTGTTGTAGAGGACCGGCGCCGGGCGGTACGGCGCACAGCAGTGTTTCAACAGATGCCGATGGAGCATGGCGGCGCCGCCGGATTCTCCGCGGTCCGGCAGTGACTGGACCAGCACCTCCGGGGACTCCCAGGCTTCGCCGGGGGCGAGGGGGTAGGCAAGATCACCGTCCGCCTGCCCGAAACCGGCGAACAGCGTCGGCAGCGCTCCGCCGGAACTTTCCTGACGGATGCGGATATTCCAATTGCCGCACGGAACCAGGTGGAAGGCCACGGCATTGGCGGCATAGTTGTCGCGAAGCGCCAAAAACGGCGTATTGCCTTCGCTGACACGACCGCTGATTGCCGAAAGCACTACGTCGCCGGCGTGTGACAGTGATTGCCAGGAACCGCAGTTCTCATTGCACCAGAGGCTGCGCTGCCAATAGCCATCGTATTCTCCGGCCAGCAGCGGAAATTCGGCAAAATAGCGCTCCAGCGTCCGGCATGATGTGCCGGTGTTGCGCAGCCGGTCCCGCCTGGAGATCACACCGGTTTCGGGATCATGACGCCATTCCGAGAGAATCTCCAGGGAGTCGCCGGCCTCCATCCGGAAACGAAGCATGTCGCCCTCGCGGAGGACATCCTTGCAGACAATGTCGCGGCCGTCCAGGGAACGGCCGTCGCAGCGAAACGAAAAAAGCCGGCGATTCCAGTCGGCAAAAGCGGCGCCGGAATAACCGGCGATCTCCAGCAGCTGCAACCCTTCGTCTTCCTGTAGGCAAAACGACACTGGTCCTAAGGCAAAATATCTCGCTTGCATGGCATTTGTTCCGTATTTCGTGGACTCGATTTCAATGGGGAGGGCACACGTCAGGGGCGCTTTCGGCGGTCGAGGTAATTTACACCCTTTAAGCAAGCCGTGATGTCCCAAAACCATGCAATGAACGGTTGGACTGGCGGCAGATCCCGCTTTGCCGAAACTGTTTTCCGCCATCACCCGGGCATGGCGGAAAACCGGGGAAAATCCGTCGCCGAACTGGAGGTTTTCCGGAGAGGTGCTAAATTCTGGGATTGTCGTGACAGCCTTTTGGTGCGGATGCATCGCCATTATATTGCCGATGAACAACGCTGGTTCTTTTGCGCCATGATTTCGTCATTTTTCCGGTCACACACTCCCGGTGCGCCCCATCAGAACTCCCAATTCTGACGCAAAACCACCAGTCTTACGAATCCAGGACAATGACCTGCATCCCAGATTGCTGTCGTAGGAAATTAGTTTTTTTCTGCCCAAACTGCACTTCATGGATTCAGAAAGCATGTCATTTCTAGATGCCAACTATCTCCTGACCACTCCGGTGGCCAGGCGCATTTTCGACGGAATCAGCGCCCTGCCGATTATCGATGCGCACAATCATTGCGATGTCAAGGCGCTGTCGGAAGACCGCAATTTCACCGACATCTGGGATGCGGAGGCCGCCACCGACCACTACGTGTGGGAGGTGATGCGCAAGTGCGGCGTGCCCGAGGAGTACATCACCGGCAAGGACCGCACCAACCGCGAGAAATGGAATGCGCTGGCGGGGGTGTTCGAGCTTGTCGCCGGCAATCCCACCTACGAATGGATCCACCTGGATCTCAAGCGACGCCTGGGCATTGATCTGGAGATCAACGCCGGGAATGCCGATGCGATCTGGGAGGAAAGCCGCCGCCGTCTCCAATTGCCGGAGTTCTCGCAGCAGTCGCTGATTCTGGCCATGAATGTGGAACGCATGTGCTCCACCGACGATCCGGCGGATACCCTGGAGTACCACCGGAAGCTGGCGGATTCGCGGCTGGCCGGGCGGGTCCGGCCCACCTTCCGCCCCGACGCCGCCGTCAATATCGACAAGCCGTCATGGAACGCCTACCTCGACCGGCTGGGCGCGCGGTGGAATGTCGCGATCCGGGATCTGCCGTCGTTCCTGGCGGCATTGCAGCAGGCCCATGACTGCATGGAGGAGCTGGGATGCCGGGCCTCCGATCACGGGATCATGCTGCCGGAGGGCTACCAGATCGACCGCGATCGCGCAGAGGCGATCTTCGCCAAGGCCCGAGGCGGAAACAAGGTGTCGGCGGATGAAATCCGCGATTTCAAGGCATGGTGCCTGAACGAGGTGGCGGAGATGGACGCCAGATCCGGATGGGTTTTCCAGATCCACTACGGCGCGGTGCGCGATGTGCGTGACCGGCTGTACAATGCCCTCGGCGCTGATGTCGGCGGCGATGTGGCGGAACACAGCTTCGCGGTGGTCCAGCCGCTGATCCCCTTCCTCAACCGCTTTGACAGCCGCCTGAAGGTGGTGCTCTACAACATGAATCCGGCGCACAATGCCACCCTGGCCACCCTGTCGCGGGCCTTCGGCAGCACCGTCAGCCTGGGATCGGCCTGGTGGCTCAACGACTCCTATGCCGGCATGAAGAACCAGCTTGAGATCGGCGCTTCCATCGACTTGCTGGGCAATATGAGCGGGATGGTCTCCGACTCGCGCAAGATCCTCTCCTACGGATCGCGCTTCGAAATGTACCGCCGAACCCTCTCGGAGGTGCTGGGCGGGATGGTCGGCCGCGGCCAGATGCCGGAGACGGTGGCTTCCAGGCTGGCACGGCGCCTTGCCTACGACCGCCCGAAGGAGCTGTTCGGAATGTAGGCCGTCGGCGACGGGAAAAAATTGCGGATGACGTCGCCGCCGCCATTTGCAATTTTTCCGCCAATGCTTACATTATGCAGGTATGCGAAATCTCCACGGACAACTCAATGGTTTTTACTGGTGGTGGCGTCAGAATTGATGCCGCCTGAGCTGTTTGTGTAGAAATTGCTGACAGAGATTCAGAAGATGGCGGTAGAACTGCAATAGGTTCCACCGCCATTTCCTTTTACCAAACCACCAGGTGCGCAAGAAACAGCGGACCTGGTGGTTTTTCCGTTTATACGACCCGCTGTTCAAGCAATGGCCTGGCGTGGCGCCCGTGAATCCGCCGGCGAAAAAAGCCACGGATTCAAGGGACACCACGCAGGACGCGTGAAGCTGGCGCAAAAAGACGCGGCTTCATGCCATCCAGGAGAAAAAAACAACAGGAGTTCATCATGGACACATCCGCAGTCAATTCCGGGATTCCCTACAAGATCTACCTCACGGAGGCGGAAATGCCAAAGGCGTGGTACAATGTGCGCGCCGACATGGCGCAGAAGCCGGCGCCGCTGCTCAATCCGGCCACCCGGAAGCCGGTCACGCTCGACGAGATGAGCCATATCTTCTGCCGTGAGCTGGCCGAACAGGAGCTGGACGACACCACGGCGTTCATTCCGATCCCCGAGGCGATCCGCAACTTCTACCGCATGTACCGCCCGTCGCCGCTGGTGCGGGCGTACTTCCTGGAGCAGGCGCTGGACACTCCGGCGCATATCTACTACAAGTTCGAGGGCAACAACACCTCCGGCAGCCACAAGCTCAACTCCGCCATCGCCCAGGCCTACTACGCCAAGAAGGAGGGGCTGGATGCGGTCACGACCGAGACTGGCGCCGGCCAGTGGGGGACTGCCCTGTCGATGGCCTGCTCCTTCTTCAAGCTGCACTGTCATGTGTTCATGGTGAAGTGCTCCTATGAGCAGAAGCCGCACCGCCGCGAAGTCATGCGCACCTACGGCGCCGAAGTGACGCCGTCGCCATCGACCACCACCGAGGTCGGACGCCGGATCCTGGCCGCGCATCCCAACACCAATGGCAGCCTGGGCTGCGCGATATCGGAGGCGGTGGAATGCGCGCTGAACACCCCGAACTGCCGCTATACCCTGGGATCGGTGCTGGCACAGGTGCTGCTGCATCAAAGCGTGATCGGGCTGGAGACCAAATCCGCATTGGACAAATACGGCATCAAGGCGGATGTCATCATCGGCTGCGCCGGCGGCGGATCCAACCTCGGCGGGCTGATCTCGCCTTTCGTCGGCCAGATGCTGCGCGGCGAGGCGGACTACCGGATCATCGCGGTCGAGCCGGCGTCATGCCCGAGCCTGACCCGCGGCAAATACGCATACGACTTCTGCGATACCGGGCGGGTCTGCCCGCTGGCCAAGATGTACACGCTGGGATGTGATTTCATTCCGTCGCCCAGCCACGCCGGCGGATTGCGCTACCACGGCATGAGCTCGATCGTCTCCGAACTCTATCATCAGAAAATGCTGGAGGCCCGTGCCGTCACCCAGAACGAAGTCTTCGCCGCCGCCGAACAGTTCGCACGGGTCGAAGGCACGCTCCCGGCGCCGGAAAGCGCCCATGCCATCAAGGTCGCCATCGACGAGGCACTCAAGTGCAAGCAGACCGGGGAGGTCAAGAATATCGTCTTCGGCCTTACCGGCACCGGATACTTCGACATGTATGCCTACCAGCGCTTCAATGACGGCGAAATGACCGATACCATCCCCACCGATGGGCAATTGGCCGAGTCGCTGGCGAAACTGCCGTAGGCGGAAAAGGAAAAAAAGCCGGCGGCAGGCGCGGAAGCCTCCGCACTTGCCGCCGGTTGGGTCGGATTCCCCCGCCGCGACTATTTCCGGTGGGCGTTGATGGCGTCATGCTCCTGCTTGGCCATCAGGAAGAACGGACATTTTGTCGGGATGTCGCAGCAGCAGCGGTATGCCATGTTCAGGTCCACATACTTGTATGGCATGCTGCGCCCGTCGCGCTTGGCGATTTTGGCCGAGAAGGTCTTGATCGCGCCGCAGTCGCCGGCAATGCCGTCATATTCCGGGATCAGGTTGCCGTCCGGGCCGGTCTGGGTGGTCATGATGCGCTTCCAGCCAAAGTTGGGCTGGAATTTGCACTTGACATGATTGCGCAGCTCGCTGACCAGCTCGGTGTTGTTGAGGCCCTCCGCCCACTCCGGGACCGGCACGCGCCGCCCTTCGTCATATACATTCTTGTTCTTTTTCGGAACCGGAGCGGTGTTGGCGGCTCCCGCGGTCATGTATGAGGTCCCGCCGGGCGCGGCTCTGCGCACGGCCGGTTCCGGCTTGTGCTTGAACATAGCCAGAAGATTTGAGAAAAACGACATTTTAAAGACTTCTCCTTGCGATGTAATACCTGATGCCGCGGAATTGCATCCATCAGGGGCTGGCAATATCTTTGGTTCGTGGTCCGGTGTCTTAGTCCCGCAGCTGGCGGGATTTGTTCCCGCAGCCGGGCCATGATGAAACGCCAGTGCGCGCAACCAGGGATATGTTATCACCTGTTCCTGCGAGACCGGGGATTCCCGCGTCAGATGTGGATCATTTTCAGGATGCCCGCCGAAGGAAGGCGCGCGGCCGGAAAATGGCGCATCAATGACGCCGGAAAAAGAACCCGCCTCGCGGCTTGAGGCCTCACGCAGTCTCAAGAAAAAAAAACGGCATGCGTTGCCGCATGGTGGTTAAATATAACCCGCTTTGCCATTTCAGACGCAAGACCGGCAACATTTTTCTACATTTCCACGGTGAAAATTCTAACAGCTGTTTTTCTTCTGCTGGCGGCGGCCGCAGGCGTCTCATGCGGCGGCGAGGCCATCGCCATGCAAGTGGCGCAATACGCCGCCGACGACGATGGCACGGCAGACCGCCACTACCCCGGTGCACTGCCATCGCTGTTGAAGGCGGCCCGCGAATGCACCGGCCTCCCGTTTGCGGACGAGCCATTGCTGATCACCTCCTTTTGCGACCGGCGGCTGGCCGCATGCCCCGCGCTCTACCTGAATTGGGACGAACGCGACGACTGGGAAAAGCTGGGCGCCGAAGAGGCCGCCGCGCTCCGCGGCTACCTGGAAAATGGCGGGATGGCGATAATCGACGCCGGAATAACGGCGTCGTTCCTGCGGCAGCATCCCGGTGCCGGACAGTCACACAGCTTCGCCGAATGGCGGGAACGGCCAGAGGTGCGGGCGTTCTTCTCACGGGTGCTGCCGCGACAGCCATTCCGGCGCCTGGACCGCGACGATCCGATCTTCAGCGGCTGCTTCGCCGGGTTGCCCGATCCCTCGCTGCTGCCGGAGACGGTGCGCGAATACGCCGTCAATGAAAAATGGCCTTCCGGCAGCTATTCGGCGGTGGCGATCCGCATCGACGGCCATGTCGCGGCGGTGGCATTGCCGATCATGGCGCTGGGATGGGAACGCAATCCGCAGGGCGGGTGGGAAACCGCCATCCGGCTGCGGGTGCTGGAGTCGGGCGACCGGCTGGACGAGGCGCTGTCCCGGGCCGCAGTGAACGGCGGGCAATACGAGGTGGTGCGCGAAGATGGCGGAACGGATGAGGTGTTCTGCCAGGATGAATCGCTGCCGGCATGGGTGCGGGAGCCCGGCGGACGCTGGCGGATCTACCGCTACTACGACTCCCGGCAAATCAATGACTTCACCCATGTGTTCTACACCCGGCTGGGAATAAACCTGCTGATGGCCGCGGTCCTGGGCGAATAGAAGACTCCCGCGGAATGGAAGACTCCCGCGGGGACGGCGGAATGCGACAGCTCTTGATTATGGACTCATACATTGAATTCTTTTTCGTGCGCCATGGTGAGACTGCGGACAATGCCGCAGGGATCCTCCAGGGACAGCTGGATTCGCCGCTCAACGCGCTTGGGCGAAGCCAGGCGTCCTGCGTCGCCCAGGCCCTGGCGGGGATGCGCATCGATGCCGCCTATTCCAGCGATTTGCTTCGCGCCGCCCAAACCGCCCGGGCGATCGTGGATGCGCATGGCGGCGGCGTGCCGCTGACGACGGAGCGCGGGCTGCGCGAATGGAATCTGGGCGACTTCGAGGGACGGCGCCAGCGCGACCTCCTGGCGGAGCATGTCGATATATTGCGGTCGCTGCGAATCGAGGAGCCCGGTGACCGCATGGTTCCCGGCGGCGAGTCGAAGCTGGCTTTTTTTGCGCGCATCCGCGGGGCGATGCAGATGATCGCCGCCCGGCATCATGCCGGACAGAGAGTGCTGGTCGTCACCCACGGCGGGGCGATGCAGGTGGTTTTCCGGATGGCGATTGGCGCACTGCAGCCGGGCGCGGTCGTGCCTCTGCCGGACAACGCCTCCTTTTCCCGCGTCCGCTATCTGCCTTCGGAGAAGCGCTGGGGGCTGTCCACTTGGAATGAACGCTCCCACCTTGACGCCATCGGCGTCCACAATACGCTGATTTTTTAGGCGCATATGGACGCGCGGTGCAAATTTTTTTGCTTCACCGGCTTGAAAATGCAGGATAATGGACTAACTTGAATGCAATTACGGAAATCCGCATCCAGCCGGTGCCGATTGGACGCAGTCGCGCCGGTTTCCAGCTTAAACATCTAAGGAGTGTATCCTCACATGGGTAAAACAGGGAAGATTTGCGCACCGGTGATTCTGGTATTGGCGATTGCCGCGGTTGTGCTCGGCGTGTTCTTGATGCAGACCGGCAAGAAGGCGTCCAGGCGCGCCGAAATTCTTGCCGGCGGGCTGTCCGCCACGGCAAAGACCCTGGATTCCGGCAGCGGCGAGTCCTCCAAGGCGACCTACCAGCCGGCGGGGAAGGGCGGCAAGGAGTCCGGCACTCTCGGCTGGGAGGAGTTCAGGAAGGGCGAAGATGGCTACGCCTCGTCCGTGCAGTCGGTGGACAACCTGGCGCAGAAGGTGCTCGAGCAGCGGGCGGCGCTGATCGGCTATCTGGTGAATCTCGGAAGGGATCTGAACGCTCCGGGAAAATTCCGCCCGGATGCCGAGGCGCTGGCGGATCTGACCAAGTATGAGGGCGGCGCCAATGGGCTGTCCGCCTTTGTGAACAACTTGAACCGCCGTGACAATGTGCTGCGCAGCGAACTCAACCGCTTCCTGGGAGTCCTCGGTGTGAATGAACGCTACAATGGCGACATTCCGGAGGACGGCAGCGGCCTTTCCCAGCGTGACCGCGGCGCCTTCACCGCCGGCGCGCGCGCCTTCAACCAGCTGCGCGACAACGCCCGGAAATACGAGGGTGCGCTGAAGAACGTCTATCCCACCCTGAACACAGTGCGCATCCCCGGAGTGGCCTGGACGCAGCTTTCCGGAGCGGACAGCGGCAATGTCGACAAGCTGGTCGGCAATGTCCAGCAGAATCTGCGGGTCGCCAGGGAGCAGCTGCAGCGGATCAACCAGCTGACCGACGAGTTGAAGAAGGCCAATGAAAAGATTGCGCAGCAACAGGAACAGTTGCGGATCTGCGCCGCGAACGAGGCCAAGGCCAACGAGATCATCGAGGGCTTCTACAAGCGCGGCCTGGGCATGGACAAGGGTGATCCGGCCAAACCGGCGCTGACCAGCTACGACCAGGTCAACTCGACGCTGGCGGGACGCATCCTGGGCGTTGATGAAAAATATGGCTTTGTGGTGGTCAGCGTGACCCAGAGCGATGCCATCGAGGGGCTGAAGTTCACCGTCCACCGCAAGGACGACTTCCTGGGGACGATCCGGCTGATCAGCCTCGGCCGCTACAATTCGCTGGCGGTGGTTGACCACGGCAGCATCGGGTCGCTGAAGATCGGCGACACCATCATTGTCGCCAGTCCGGTATTGCAGGACAAAATTGAGAAGTAACCAAAAGGGGAGGCAAGCGTAACCATGGCATTTTCATTAGGAAAGAAGACGGCCCCTGAGACTGCGAATGGCGCCTCTCCTGCGGCGGAAAAGCCGGCGGCGCCGGCCAGGGAAAAGAAGGCGGCGGCACCATTGCCGCCGCCGCGCATGCGCCGAGGCGGCAATGGCGGCGGAGCGAAATTCCCGGATGTCTGCATGATGCTGGGCGTGGCGGTCCTTTTTGCCGCGGTGGTCATTGAGCTGCTGGCGTGCAAGAAGCTGATGTTCTTCTAGGAGGACGACGCATGAAGAACCGGTGTGCCTGCAGTCGTATTGTGCCGGCGCTGATGCTGGCGCTGTTCCTGGGCGTCCTGGCATTTGCCGCCGCCGGCTGTGTCGGTTTGCACTCCAATCCCGACAGCGAGCTTCCGGGAAACAAGCCGGCGTCGTGGGAAGGCAAGTCGCTTGGGGTGCCGATGTAGCGCCGGCGCTGGCGTTGGGCCAATGATGCCAGGGGAATTGTCTTGCATCGGACGTGTCATCTGATTATTGCCTGCGGAGGGACCGGCGGGCATTTTTATCCGACTTTTTCGGTCGCCCGCAGATTCTGCGAGTATTTCCGGCATGATCCCGAGTGGGGCGGGGCGAAGGCGACCTTTCTGGTGTCCGGCAAGCACGCCGCTGAACAGAAACGGATCGTCGAGTCCAATGGTTTTGACGCCCGGATTGTCGATGCGGTGCGGCTGCCCGGGTCGCCGCTTGGGCTGCCGGGGTTTGCATGGCGTTTCTGGCGCTGCCGTCGCCAGGCGGGGCGGATATTGCGGGAGCTTGACGGCGATGTCATGCTGAGCATGGGCAGCTATGCTGCCGCGCCGGCAAGCCATGCCTGGCCAAGCGGAAGACGTCCGCTGGTGTTGCATGAAGGCAATACGGTCATGGGCAGGGCCAACCGCTGGATGGTGTCGCATGCCTGCGGGGTGGCGCTGACGCTGCCGCTGGCCGATCCGGCGCAGCTGAAGGGCAGACCGTCGCGCATCACCGGCATGCCCTTGCGCGAGGAGCTGCTTGCCGGTGCGCGCGAAGCGCCTTCGGAGTCTGCGCGCGAGGCGTTGTGCGCCGATTTCGGCTTGGATCCGTCGCGTCGGACCGTGCTGGCCTTTGGCGGCAGCCAGGGCGCCCAGGCAATCAACCGGCTGTTGCAGGAAAGTGCCGCAAAATTGCGGGATTTTTCCGGAAGACTGCAATTTATCATCCTGACTGGGCAGACCGACAACCAGCAGATGCAATCAGCCTTCGAGCAGGCGGGGATATTGGCCAGGATTTGCCAAAGTGATCCGGAAATCGGCAAATGCTATGGGCTGGCGGATCTGGTGATCTGCCGTGGCGGCGCCTCCAGCCTCTGCGAAATTGCGCTGTTCGGCAAGCCGATGGTGATAATCCCGCTGCCGTCTGCGGCCGACAACCATCAATATTACAACGCGATGGCTTTTGTACAGGCCAATGCCGCCAGGCTGCTTCCCCAGTCCGAGGCCAACGCGGAGAGACTCCGGCAGCTGCTGGCAGATTGGCTGGATGACCCCGGAAGGTGGCGCCAGATGGGCGGGAACGCCAGAAAGCTTGCCTGCCCGGACGCCACCGACAGAGTCGCCAGGATGCTCGTCGATGCCGTGAAGGATAATGCAGGCCAGCGGTAGGATGATGGTGGCGAAGGCGGAAACAGGCCGCAGGGATGGCTCGCCATGGCCAGGGTGATATTCGAACCGTTTGTCCAGCCATGGTGGCTGATGCTGTGGGCGGCGGCTGCATTGACGCTGTCCGCATTTCACTATCGGCGGCAATTGGCCGGGCTCATGCGGCCGCGTTTGCGATGGCTGTTGCTGTGGCTGGAATGGGCGGCAATCGCGATGTTCGTGGCGTATGCCGCCAATTTGCAGCTGGAACGGTCGCATCCGGACCCGGGGGCATGCCGCATCGCGGTGCTGGTAGACGGTTCGGAGTCGATGCATTCCTGCAATGACATGCCCGATGGGCGAAGCCGCTGGCAGGCGGCGGTGGCGGCGGCCGAGATCTTCCATAGCCGCAATGGCGGACAATGCGAGGTGCGGCAATTTGGCGGAAGCGCTTTTCCCGCAGTCCCCTGGCCATTGGATGACGCCGATGCGTCGCCGCCATTGCCGGGCGGGACCGACTTGGCCGCGGCAATCCAGTCCGCGTTGGCGGAAGAAGGCACGCCTGGGGTTTTGCCGTGGGGGGCGATGGTGATTGTCGGGGATGGACGGCACAATGCATCGGATGACGATGCAGTCATCGCCGCGGCCAGGCGGGCGCGGGAACTGGGCATTCCGGTGTCGACGCTGTGCCTGGGCGGTGGCGGCCGGCGGCGGCGTACGGAACTGAAATTGGAGTCGCCGCGACTGATGCTGGAAGCCGGGCAGGGCGGCAGCGCCTTCGCCACGATCCACAACCGCACGGATGCCACCCGCAAGATCCGCCTGGTGATGTCGGAGGAATGCGCCCCGTCAAAGGATGCGCCGCCGCCGCCATTGGTGACGGCATTGACGCTGTCGGCCAATGAGTCGCGCCGGGTGGAGTTGCCGATCCCCGCCGCGGAGCGACCGGGCGAGCGGATTTTCCGGCTGGCGGCCGGTGCGGATGGCACGGTGCGTTTTTTTCGGGTGGAGGATCATCCGCCCCGGCGATGCCGCATTCTCTATCTTGGCAATGGCATGTCCTGGCAATGGCGTTTCTTGCGGCTGGCAAACCAGAGCCGTGGCGATGCCATGCGCCTGTCCGCAGTCATCGCGCTCCCGCAGACCGAAGAGCGATGGCAGGCCCTGCCACCGGATTTCCGGCCACAGCGGCGCTTCTGGTCCATGGGTGGCGCTGATGAGTGCTGGCCGCAGAATGCCGCGGCGCTTGCGCGTTATGATGTGGTGGTGGTCGAGTGTGGCGTCGCCGCCGCCATGGGGAGTGCGGCACAGCAAGCCATCGCAGATTTCGCAACTGCCGGCGGTGGCGGCGTGCTCTTCACCGGTGCGGCGGAATTGCTGCCGGAGACGCTGGCGCGGCTGTGCCCCGGGCGGAAATTCGGACAACGGACCGCCGGGGACGCACAGCCGCCGTTGCTGACGGACGACCTGATTTACAGCGACGGCGCCAGCCGTGACGCCATCGCCCAGGAAAAACTGCTTCCGCGAGGATCCGCATATTTCTTTTGCGCTGAGGCGGATTTGCTGTCACGGACCATAATGGCCGACCAGCACGGCAATGCGGTGCTCATGGCGCGTTCGGCGGGAAATGCCGGCCGCGCCGTCTGGTGTGGCTTGGAAGAGTCGTGGCGGTGGTGCCTGGAGGACGCCGGCGGCCGCGGAACCCGGCGCTATCGCATCTTTTGGAATACGCTGCTGGAATGGCTGGCGACGAACCGGGTGAAGCCGCTGGAAACGCTAACAACCCGTGAAAGCGTCGTCGCTGGAAGCGAGGTCGAATTGTCGGTGCGGGTTCATGACGAGGATTTTTCGCCAGCGGAGAACGCCACAGTCCACGCCGTCCTGACTGCGCCGGACGCCACGGTGCGGTACGCCGACATGCCGCCATCCGGCGACGAGCCTGGTGGGTATTCCTGCCGACAGCGTCTGGACGCGCCGGGAGTCTGGCATGTGCGATACGAGTCGGAGAGCCGGCCAGGCTTGCCAGTGCGCTATTGCGATACGTCGCTGATTGTGGTGCCAGACGACCGCGAAAACGCTGTAACCGCCGCCAACTTCCCGCTGATGGCGGCGGTGGCGCGCATCTCCGGCGGAGAAACGCTGACTCCGGGAAAAATGGATGGCGCATTGCCAATGAAGGCGTCACTGCCGCAATTGCGGCGCCGGACGCCGCTGGCAGGCCATGTGCCGTTTGCGCTGCTGATGGCCGCACTGCTGGCCGCTGTCTGGCATCTCCGACGCAGAAACGGCGCCTGCTGACGCATGCAGAGTTCGACGGATGGGCGGATGAGATGGATGGGCGGATGAGATGGGGGTAAAGCCCTCCAGTGATAAAAATGACAATCTCCCTCGCGCGCGCGCGTCATCCACATAGGTGGGCCATGTACCCCATAGGCGCTAACTTATTCTTTAGATTCTAAGAGCGAAACTTCAGGAAATTATTATCT
>CAKUJM010000028.1 GCA_934661755.1 uncultured Lentisphaeria bacterium
TGCCCGGCTTCGTTCCGCCGGCTTCGCCGGACGCCGCGCAGGCGCGGCTCGAAGAACTGTCTGTTGCTGCCCGGCTTCGTTCCGCCGGCTTCGCCGGACGCCGCGCAGGCGCGGCTCGGAACTACGCCGGGGCATATTTAACATGAAAGGCGAAACGCATCTGCGTTTCGCCTTTCATGTTAAATATGGTGGAGTATGTCGGAATTGAACCGACGACCTTCTGCATGCCATGCAGACGCTCTAGCCAACTGAGCTAATACCCCATTTTTTTCTGTAACGCGCATAAGTTATACCATTTTTCGGCAATTACAAATTGGCGCATGCGGAAAAAAGCGAAAAAAAACGGCCAAATCCCGAGGCTGTCGCCTGGCATCGCGCCAGCCGCCATCATGCAGGAGTTGCTGATGTACAGGGCCGCCCCAGTTTTTCAGGGATCAAGAGTTGCGCGCTGCAGTGTCGTCGCGGTATTTCCCAGTGTCGAAAAGATCAATTCCGCGGGGCTTTGGTCCGGCACAAAGGCAGGAAACTGGTGATCGCGGCCATCGGTTGTGACTGCTTTTTCCTCTCCGCGCTTCAAATTCATCACCCGGATGTCTGCCAATGGCTGAATTCCGGCATCCACCCAGGCAAGATATTCGCCGTCCCGGGAAAATACCGGAGAGTGGGCGCCTCCGGATGCGGCGCCTCTCCATCCTGACTGCGAAGCGATGCGCCTGACTGCCTTTCCCCCTGCAATCTCGTAGAGTTCCAATGCCGGTGTACCGTCCGCGTCAGCGACAGCACGGACCGCAGTTTTGCCATCCGGCGAAATCGCCAGCGTGTCGGGAAGCAACTGCGGGAATTCTGTGCGAGTGCGTTTGGCCACGTCATATGCAAACATGGCGCGTTCTTCAAACTACGCACCACGGCACGTCATGCCCGGCGCCAACCCCTCCGGCGCGTTCTGCCGCGCCACCTCCCCTGGCAGGGGAGGCTTTTCCTGTCGGAGAACGTGAGCGCGGTCGTTTTACGGCCATGCACGGCGGCACGTCAAACCCGGTGCCAATCCCTCCGGCCCCATTGCCTCCCCTGGGGTAGCAAGGGCGTCTCGCCCTTGGACAATTGGCAAGGGCGCGTGCCGCCGGAAGCGGGACTGCTCCTTGCATTTCAGGAACGCCATGCCGAATATCTCGTGACTGCAGTCGGGGAACAACGCGGCAAGCCGGCTGCGCATGGAGGCGGTCAGCCTCAGGATGAAGGCTGTCGCCCGTATTCGAGGATCTCGTCGCCCCCGCCATCGCCCAAGGGACGGAGACGGAGAGGCGTGGCGCGCTTGCCCGGGCACAGGCCGCTCTC
Source organism: uncultured Lentisphaeria bacterium (assembly GCA_934661755.1). Taxonomy (GTDB): domain Bacteria; phylum Verrucomicrobiota; class Lentisphaeria; order Oligosphaerales; family Oligosphaeraceae; genus CAKUJM01. The sequence goes on from CAKUJM010000028.1 coordinate 1,336, forward strand.
CGTGAACGCGCCAAGGCATCGTCCCGACTTCTTCCGCTTGCGTTCCTTGTCGTAGACGCTGAGACGCTCGTACAGGTACCAGTGATTTCCAATGCGCTTGATCTCCGTCCCGGCGGGACGGGAGAACTGCTCTATCCAGATTGGCTTCGTGCTCATCTTGAGGTCTCCCTAACCAGGTTGCCATAAAAAATAGCACGACAAAAAAGAGGATCGCAAGCCATGCAACCCTCTTTTTGTCAAGAAACTGTGATTTTTACTCCCTGTCGTTTGGGACACCCTAAAATGAGTGGTTCAGTCTAAAAGGCTGCAACTTTGAACATAATCCAGTCGCCTTTCGCGTCTATTCCCAGATGGTTCGGGATTTCTTCGTGCTTGTTCGCGAAAGGTCGTCATATCACGCACAATAACAATATTTTCAGTGAAATTGCGTTTTTATGGATGATGCGTGCTGAATCCAAAACAAAAACTGCAATTCAACTGATGGAGGACAATACCATGAAGAAACAGACCATCATGATAATCGCAATGGTCGCCCTCGTGATTGGGCCACTGATGGCCCAGCAGCGGCAAGTCAATCCAGACGCGAAACTTCACAAGTACAGCACGGTTGTCGAAAAGGAACGCCCAGAACTGGACGAGGAGACGAAGCGACTCATCTCCGAGTACCGCCGCAATCCCACGGAGGCAAACCGTGATGCTCTGCGCCGGCAGGTAGAGAAACGCTATGACGCCGTCGTCGCGCGGAAGAAGGCGAAGCTGGAGGAATTGAAGCGCACTGCCAGGGACAAATCAAAGGTGGACGAGATGCAGGTGATTGTTGACGAAATGCTGCGCGACCGCGAAAGCAGGATTGAGCAGTCGATGGCAAGATTCGCCGATCCGCGGTTGAGGCCTGGTGCACGCGATGCCAGGGACGGCTTCCTGCCCGTCATCGGAGCCGCGCAGAATCTATCCATTGCCTACACCCCTGTAACCAACGAGGAGTATGCCGCCTTCGTCAAGTCTTCGGGCAGGAAGCCGCCAATGGACTGGAAGAATGGGACATACCCTGCGGGAAAGGCGAAACACCCAGTGGTGAACGTCTCCTACGAAGATGCTGTGGCCTACTGCAAATGGCTGACGTCAAAGGGCGGCACGGCGACCTACCGTCTCCCGACCGCACAGGAATGGGAGATTGCCGCAGGGCACATGCCAAAGGATGCCGATTTCAACTGCGGTGAAAACAGCGGAACGACACCCGTTACCCAATATGCGAAAACACTTGCCGCTTGCGGTGCGGTGGATATGTGGGGCAATGTCTGGGAATGGACCAGCAGCGTGATGATCGCGCAAGTTGGCACTGAGAAGGGAAAGAAGGTCTATGCCGTAAAGGGCGGGGCCTGGGACTCGAGGCGCACAAGCTGCCGTACCGAGGACCGCGAGGAAGGCAGGATTGCCGGAAGCGTGTACGCCAATGTCGGCTTCCGCGTGGCAAGGGTGAAATAGGAGGAGGGGCCAGGTTTTTGCTTGAAGACAACGATGAAGAATCAGTGTGCCGCCATTTCATGGATATGGAACGGACATAGACAAAACCCCAAAAAAAGACAGGAGAAGAAATCATGAAGAAGATTACAAAGATTGCGATGTTGGCGTTGGCATTTGCGGGATTTTCAGTTCTCAATGCTCAGCCGGTCCAGACTGGGGCTGCCAAGCAAAACGACCAGCAGATGGAACTCAAGGAAGGTCTGAAAGAAGGCCGGAAGAATGGTCTTGCGCTGGGGCAGAAGAACGGACTCGCGCAGGGTGGCAAGAACGGTCTCGCACAGGGCCAGAAGAACGGTCTCGCACAGGGGCAGAAGAACGGACTCGCGCAGGGTGGCAAGAACGGTCTTGCGCTGGGGCAGAAGAACGGTCTCGCACAGGGGCAGAAGAACGGACTCGCGCAGGGTGGCAAGAATGGTCTTGCACGGGGCGAGAAGAACGGCCTCGCGCAGGGGCAGAAGAACGGCCTCGCGCTGGGTGGCAAGAATGGTCTCGCGCAGGGGCAGAAGAACGGCCTCGCGCAGGGTGGCAAGAATGGTCTTGCACGGGGCCAGAAGAACGGCCTCGCGCAGGGAATGAAAAACGGCTTGAAGGAAGGTCTGAAGAATGGTGAAAAGAAATAGTACCGCAATGCCGTCCCGGAGTTGCCAATGACGCTCCGGGATGGATATGGAACGGACATAGACAAAACCCCAAAAAAAGACAGGAGAAGAAATCATGAAGAAGATTACAAAGATTGCGATGTTGGCGTTGGCATTTGCGGGATTTTCAGTTCTCAATGCTCAGCCGGTCCAGACTGGGGCTGCCAAGCAAAACGACCAGCAGATGGAACTCAAGGAAGGTCTGAAAGAAGGCCAGAAGAATGGTCTTGCACAGGGCCAGAAGAACGGCCTCGCGCAGGGTGGCAAGAATGGTCTTGCACAGGGCCAGAAGAACGGCCTCGCGCAGGGGCAGAAGAACGGCCTCGCGCAGGGAATGAAAAACGGCTTGAAGGAAGGTCTGAAGAATGGTGAAAAGAAATAGTACCGCAATGCCGTCCCGGAGTTGCCAATGACGCTCCGGGACGGCATTTTTGAATGCAGGAAGATTTTGATGAGAATCCCATTCATTCTACATATTTTGCTTTTGGGCATTTGTGCAGTTGCACAGGTTGCCGCCCCCCAGGGCATCCAGACATTTAAGTTCGGCGACTGCAAAGTCGTATGCATACAGGATGCGTTAATGCGGCTTCCCGCCAGGCTGTTCAGCGACACGGCGTCGACCGGGCATCGCCTCTCCGGGGGCTTCCACGAATCGTCAGTGAACGTATTCCTTGTACAGAAAGACGGGAACGTCTTTCTCGTAGATGCCGGACACGACCAGATGCGCGGCTCTCTGCGTGGAAAACTCAAGCAGGCGGGGATATCCCCTGAAGCTGTCTCCGGTGTACTCATCACCCACCTGCACCCCGACCATGTGGGTGGTCTGCTGTGGGACGGGAAGCCGCTTTTCCCATCCGCAATCCTATACATTGCGAAAGAGGAGTACGAGACCTGGAGGAAGGACGCCTCCAGGAATTCCCTGGCAAAGTATTTGACGCCTTACGAAGGCAGAATCCGGCTCTTTGAATATGGGACGGCCTTGCCAAACGGAGTCGTGCCTGAAAAGCGCGGCGGGCATACTCCCGGACACACGATATTCAGGATGTCCCATGACGGCAGGGACGAGCTGGTTTTCGTTGGGGATATCGCACATGCCGTTGACCTGCAGTTCCCCCATCCGACCTTCTGCGCAAAATACGATGCATCGCCTGCGGAGGCGGTTGCTTCCCGGATTCAGACCCTTAAGATGAAGGGGATTTTATTCGGGGCGCATTTCCCGTTTCCAGGCATTGCCCGTGGCGGACAGGTGGCAAAGGGCGCACCAAACTGGGCGTTCGTATGGAAGAAATATGACAGTGCCCAATAACGGCGCATCTTGAACATTACAGCCCCCGGAGTCCCAATGGATTCCGGGGGATTTTGCCATTGCGCCCTCTCTGTCTCGCCGGCCTTAAGCCGCTCTTCGTGGCACTTGAGCCAGCCAGCCTTCCCGAACATCTGGCAGTATTTGCCGAAGTGGCGGGCCTGGTTCATCACGGCGTAGTGACGGGGATTCCACCATGCGAACTCCACCTGCGCCATCCTGTAGCCATTGCGCTTGAAGCGGTCGTTGGTGGCCCTGAAGATCGCGTCCGCACCATCGCTCTCATGCCACTCCACGTCGTGGATGAAGGCCACGGCGCGGAAGAGGGCGACACATGGAGAAACTTCCGCCAGTCCCATCGCCATACAGTCCGAGGATGTGGGCCGACGTGCGGTGGAGGCCGACCTCGCGGAAGGCGAACGGTTGCCCGTCCGTGTCCCCGCCAAAGAAAAGCCCGAGATGGTAGGTGGCGTAAGGCTTCATCCCCTCCGCATCCTACATCGTGACGAAATGGGTTTGCGGGTACTGCCCTCGGAGGATTTCCGCTATTTCCGGCTGCATCGCCGCGTGGAGCCGGCATCCGTGCTTCCTGCCGAACCTCTCGACGTAGGAGAATCAGACGATTGCGTCGCCCAGCGCCCCTTGATGAATCTGCACCAGCACGTCCCTGTCCTTCAGGTCAAACTCGTGGGTGAACACCGGCCCGGAGTGGCCGTCCACGCGGTGGATTACGATTCCGAAGCGGGTGAAGTACCGCTTGACGCTGGCGACCGTCGTCCCCGGCTCCGCATCCATGCAGTAGAGCACGACACTCGAGTCGAAGGCGCGCACACTCTCCAGCGTCTCGCACGCCGCGATGTAGAAAATCGTACCCTGCATCAGTAACTTACTTATTGGCTATGAATTGCGACTATTTTTTGGATTTTTGCACGTAACTGTTTGCAAAAAAAACTTGTATTACATTAGCGTGTTGTTCCAAGTTTGGAACTTCTATCAAAGTGAATCAAATTTCAAAAAGGAAGACTCAAGATGAAAAAAGTCTTTGCCAAATCTGTTTACGCCATGGAACCCCAGTCACTTACCGGGACAAGTTGCTGGAATGATGGTCATTGGAATTACCAGTGGAGTGGTCGGAACAGCAAAATGATGAACAATGAAATCCGCTTTAGAAAGGAAGCTGAAGGTTTTTATCTTGTCCAGGATACTAACGGTATTGTCTGGATGATGGACGAGGCTGAATTCCGTTCTTTCCAGGAGAATCGAAATCATGCAGTTGCTTGAACATCATCTTTCCGCTCCTCTCCTAGTAGTCATGGAGATTACCAGGAGATGCAATTTGCATTGCGCGTATTGTTACAATCGTTTTGGGAGCAGCCACGCTTCACCCAATGTGGATCTTTCGTTAGAAACATTGTCAGAGTTGATTGACGATATTTCCGACAATGGCGTATTCGAGGTAAACCTCAGCGGTGGTGAACCACTGCTACATCCAGGTGTTATACAAGTCATAAGGACTCTAAACTCGAAGAATCTTGGTTTTTCCATTGTTTCAAATGGGACAATGGTAACTCCTGAAATAGCTGAAGCCTTATCGGTTACAGGGGCTATTCCAAACGTGCAAATTAGTTTCGATAGCCATATTCCGTCAATCCATGAAAAAACAAGAGGCCTTTTCAATCAGGCATTCGAGGGATTCAAGGTACTGGTTAGCCACGCCGAAAGCAAAGAGATGGCTCCGTCAATTGGAGTCGTCGTCAATCGATTCAATTATGAAACCATTTGTGAAACAATTCGATTCTTTTCTCAGTTTACCTCACGTTTCCATGTGATGAATGTCATGGGACATCCAGAACTCGCCTTGGATGAGGTGCAGAAACAGCATTATCTTGGTGATGTTCTCCCCATGATGCATGAACCTGTCAAGGAGTCAGAAATTGGCATTTCACTATTCGATGACAGGTATCGAAAACTCGGGATTGAAAGCAGTGGTGTAGAAAGTGCTCATATAAACTGTCTTGCTGGATATACTTCATTGGTAGTTGGAACAAACCTGGACGTTTTCCCATGTGATATTTCAAGAAATGTCATTGGGAAATGGCGAAAAAAAGGTGATTTGAAGAAGATTTACTCAGTTTGTCAAAAGCTTTGGTTTGAGCAAAGTTGCCCATGGTGCAAGAAAAACTCGTAGGCCTCATTCTTCCTTCATCTTCTCAAGCCGTTCCCTTGCATCGAGGTGTTCCCCGTTGAAGTCATTCCTGACCGCCGCGGGCAGCACCTCCCAGCGGCCGCCGATCTCCGCGTCCCGGTTCTCCTCCAGGAGTATGGCGAGGTCTCGGGCGAGCCGAGCGGTTTTGGGGTGGCCGAACATCAGGTGGTCGGCGGCGAGGTGGAGCTGCCCCGTCATGGCGTCGCGGTTGTCGTCCGTGTAGGTGAAAACAGTTGAACAGCGACCACGACTTGACAATACACTTCTTCGCGCACATGGTGCATTGGACGTAGGGGGATGTCCGCGTGACGGACACCCCGCTTTTTCCGTGGCAATTGCAGCTCATTCGAACTCCTCCGGCGCATTCGTGCCTGTTCCGTATGCGATTGTCTCGACGATGTGCGCCTTCGCTTCGAGGTGCATGTACTCGAGGCTTCCCGGCCGGACGATGCGCCGCGCCTCGAAGCCCTTCAGCCGTTTGTCGTAGCAGCACACGCCGTCCCAGAAGGCGCACTTGTAGGCGGGAACGCCGCCGTTGGTCAGCGAAACAAGCTCGTTCATCCCCGGCGCATACGCCCAGGAGAAAATGTCGCCTCCCTTCCGCTGCCCGGAAATGAACAGCCTGTTCGGCCTCTGCGGGTCGTAGGAGAGGCGGTAGAGGAACATCGCCTCCGGGATTTCCGATTGTCCGCTCGGAATCCTTGATAATGATCGATCCGCGCCGTCCGGCTCGGCACGGCGTCCATGCGAACTCCGCCGGCGTCGGCGAAGCCTACGGCAATTCCATCAATGCATACGCCGCCGAATGGCTGTCAGTCAGAAAAGCGAAATCAGAAGTGCTTTGAGGCGAAGGCGCGTCCGGAATGCGATTTAAGGTAGGATTCAAAATTGCGTGCCTTCTTCTCATCTGTGAATGCGATTGCAGTCTCAATGCGCCATGGCTTATTGGGGGCTGTTGATGGCACGCCGCCTTCATTGTGCTTATGCAGACGATCCTGAAGATTGGTTGTGAAGCCAGTGTAATGATGAGTGGCTGTAGCAACGTCTGTCAGGATGTAAACGTAATAGGAAGGCATGCGAAGGCAGTTTTCTTGATATGATGCTTGACTTGCAGTGCGCTGGGGAGGCTGCTGCGTTTGTTGGAGATTGTGCGCAAGCGCTCCGCCGGCTTCGCCGGACGTGTCTGCAGCTGCCCGGCTGCGCCGGACGTGTCTGCAGTGGCCCGGCTTCGTTACGCCGGCTTCGCCGGACGTGTCTGCAGCTGCCCGGCTGCGTTCCGCCGGCTGCGCCGGACGCCGCGCAAGCGCGGCTCGGAACTACGCCGGGGCATATTTACCATGAAAGGCGAAACGCACCTGCGTTTCGCCTTTCATGGTAAATATGGTGGAGTATGTCGGAATTGAACCGACGACCTTCTGCATGCCATGCAGACGCTCTAGCCAACTGAGCTAATACCCCTTTTTTTTTGCAACGCGCATAAGTTATACCATTTTTCGGCAATTACAAATTGGCGCGTGCGGAAAAGGCGAAAAAAACAGCGGATTTGGGTCTTGGTGCCTGTATTTTGGGGGCAGGGGGGTCATTTCCGGTCAAGGAGTTCCCATGATGATAAAAGCTCAGTTGATTTGCCGGGTTTGAGATTGCCGTAGTCGCCGAGGATTTCGATTTCCAGGTATTTTCCGAAATTGCCGACCGGGTTGCCATAAAGCTGGACATTGGAGCATTCCGGGTAGCAGAACTGCGGCTGGAGCATTGTCTTTTGGACAAAGAGGCAATCAGGATACACTGCCACCGCCTTTTCGGCAAAGAATCCGATTTTGGCGCCTGGCAGGATTTGATCCGGCTTGAAGACGACGGCGTTTCCCCTGGTGGAAACTCCCTGCCATTGCCGGTTCAGCAGACTGAGCTTCCGCCATTCCGGGAAATCCGGCGCCATGGCCGCGATGCAGTATTCAGGTTCCGGGAGCTGCACGGTCAGCCATATCTGGATCGGGATATGGTTTCTTTCCTGGCGGATGATGGTGCTCTTGAATTCGGCGGCGGGGCGTCCCGGGGGCAGATGGATGCGCCGTTTCATGACAATCCCGAGCTGGCGGATCAACTCGCTTTCCATTTCCAGGGTGTCTGGCGTCCGGTTCAGGAGTTTCCATTGAATTTTCTCGATGCAATCCGGCGGCGGCCATCCCGACTCGAATGCCGCGGCAAAGGCGAGGGCGGGGATGGGCCAGAATCTTTCGCCGCCATGGTTGATCCACGGCGGGCTGTCCGCAAAGACCACGCTATCCTTCTGGGGATTCATCCAGAGGGCGTTGGGGCCATCCACGCGCCCAAAGAAGGAAATCCGGGAAATCGCCGGTGAAAAACTCAGGGTCACGACCCCGTTGGTGATTTCCCAAGGCGAGTCCCCGCCGGCAACGGCGAGGATCGCCAGAAGGCAGATGCATGACAGCGCCACTCTCATCGCATCGTCATTCCACTGATTCCGCGAGAAACGAGTTCAGGGAAACGCATTCGGCCTCAATCCTGAAAAAGCCGACTTCCGCGGAAACGACCTCGCCGGTGACCAGGTTTTTCAGCGATGCCGCGCCGATCTGCTCAATTGGAATCGTGACGAGCTTTTTTTCGGGCGACTGCGAGGCATTGACAATCGCGACATACTTCCGGTTTCCCGCCGGATAGGCCCGGATGGTGATGGCGGGGTCGTCAGGATAGGGCAGAAGCTGCGATTTGATGGCGGGCAATGCGCGGTACGCCATGGCGAATTGCCGCACATGACGCGGATAGCCATGGGTCAGGGTGCCGGTGCGGACAAACATCATGACCGGATCGGAGGCGGCCATTGACAATACCGCGTCGAGCATGGAATGGCGTCCGGACGGCTCGTTGCCATTGAGGCCGGGTGAGTCCCAGCCGGTTGCGGTATGGTTGTGTCCGGCGTCTTCGTTGTAGATCCACCAGAAGCACACGGCGCTGCCCTCGGCGGTCCGATAGGATTCAAGCAATTCGCGGTTTCCGCACATGAAGGGGTAATGGATCATCGCGGTATTCCAGATGCCGTGGTCGTTTCCGTACAGCGGCGGGTTCATGCCGACGCTCATCAGGCTGGATTCCAGCGCCGACGGATTTTCGATGATGTCCAGCAGTCGCCTCCCGGAAAGGTCGGGGATCGGAGCCTTTCCCGGCACGAAGAACTCGGTTTTCGGATCGGCCTTCCCAAGGCCGATATTCCAGGCCGGCCGTCCGAAATGCAGGTTGTCGTCACCGGCGTTGTAATTGGCGATGACCAGCTTCAGGTCCGGGCGCACCTTCCGCAACGCCTCCGACGCCATGAGGAAGTTCCTGCGCTTTTCCCGGAAATGCCACGCAAGGTATTCCTTTTCATGATGCTGTTTCACCCATATGCCGGGGTTTTCCGGAGGCAGCGACAGTCCATGCTGGGCCGCAAAGCGCTGCAATGAGTCCATGCCGTAGCCGACTTGCCAGCTTTTGAAGCGCAGCGAGAATACGACGCCCTGGAAATTCGGATAGGCCGTGGCGTAGGTTTCCGCCAGCTCGGCGACCAGTCGCGCCATGTCGCGTCCGACTTCCGGATGGGCCATGTCGATGGAGATGCCCTTCTGCAATTCGCGGAGACCCCACATGTATCCCTGGTAGCGTCCCTCCGGGGTGCGGGCGTATGCGCATTCCGGAAGCATTCCGGTTCCGCCGTATTCGAGTCCGGCGAAAAAGCGGACGTCACGGTTCTCCGGCTTTCCGATGAAGCGTTCCAGGCTGGCAGGGGAGCTCCGGTAATAGTTCGGGTCTTTTTGCGCGGCGGGATTGCCGTTGTCGGCGTTGTTGAACAACTTGCTTTTCCAGCGGATTTGGCCGCTGTTGGTTTCGTAGCTTCCACCGCAGTACATCAGCAGCAGCGGTGCGAAGGAATTGTATCCGAAGAACCGGTAGCGCAGAAGATCCGACGCGGTCGGGTGGTAGTCCTCGTTCAAGTAGCCGATTGTGCGGTGCGGGAGGCCTTCAGGCTCAGTCGGCGTCGGAACCAGTTTTTCCAGTGCGTCCTGGTCTCCGAGCTCATAGATCCGGATTGCCCTGAGTGCCGTTCCCCGCGAAAATGGATCCGACTTGCTTCCCATGCTGTGGATGCTGATCCATGCCTGTTTGCGTTCGGCGAGGAAGACGGTCTCGTGGAATTCATATTTCCCGGACAGCGGATTTGCGTATTTCTGCATGAGCGCCTGTCGCGTATAGGGGTCGCCAAGCGACTCGCCGGTATGGAAGCCGATATTGGTGTATGGATGGAAGCCGTTGTAAATCAGGGTATTGCGCGAAATGTCGCAGGGGTATTCAATGGAGAGGAGGTAGTATTTCCCGGGGATGATGTTCCTGCCGCCCATGAAATAGGCAAACCAGCCCCAGTCCGAGGCGGTGCGGCAGGTCTTGCCGAGGATTTGCTCCAGGTCGCTGAAATGGTCGCGGTCGTCGCGGTAATCCAGCTTCCAGTTCTCCGAGAGGACGTCGCTTTCGCCGTAGTAGTCGATCGGCTCGCTGGAGGTCTTGGCGTTGTGGCCCTTGCCGCCCTCGCGCATCCGCGAGGATTCGGAGGGGTCGCCGCAGACAATTTCATCGACCAGCCGCACCGTGCCGTAGAGCGGGAGCGTCACGGTGCGGGGGACAATCGCACTCTCGCCGAATTTCCTTCCGCAATTTTCCTTGAAGCTGAAAGCCAGCTCCTTACGGGTGATTTCCTCATTTCCGCGGCGGATGGAGAAGCGGAGGCGGCTGTGTACGCAGTTGGCGTCGAGGACGGTCTTTTTCAGGATTTCCAGGAAGCGGGTGGAGAGATCGGCCTTGACGACGGCGGTCTTCCCTTTGGGCAAGGTGATGGGGATTTCGCCGGTTTCACTGCGTGAGAAGTAATCCAGCAGCTCCCATTGCAGGACCAGTCCGCCATGCATTTTCTCATTGGAATCGATTTGGAAAAGCAGCCAGAGGCGGTCGTGTCCACTCTTGAGCGGGATCAGCTGCTGGCGGCTGAAGAAGGACTTCCCGAGTCCATCCGCGAGGACGACTCCGCAGAAATCGGGATTGGCCTTCTTGTTTTTCGGGAAGTGGTCCTGGACGCCCCATTGTCCGGAATCCAGCAGTCCGTCAAAGGCGGCGGAGCCGATTTCAGCGACGAACATCCATTTTGCATCGTGGATTTCGCCGTTTGCCTCGTAGGAGGCGTGCAGGAAGATCTCCTCGTGTTCAGAGGAGAAGTCCAGTGGAAAATCGATCGGGATTGACAATTCCATGGTCTCGTCGGCATCCACATGGAAAAGACGGTCTGTTTTGCCGACGACTCCGGCCGAACAGCTCGCTTCCAGTGAAAAATTGTCCAGCGGCTGTCCCGTCGTATTTTTCACCCGGAATGAAACCGAGTATTTGCCGTCGTTGCCGGCAATCAGTTCGGCACGGCCATTCTGCCACAGTTCCGATGGCGCCTTGATTGTTTCATGCGGCTCGCCGGTGGTCAAGGAGAGGTCATCGAAGCGGGATTTGCCGATTCCGACCTGGCGGACGGTCACATTGATGAATTTTGTCCCGGGAGGTGAGACGGCTGAAAATCCGATCCGCACCCATTTTTCGCTGAAGCCGCAGATTTCCGTACGGGCGGATCCCAGGTACGGGTCCGCGCCGGCGGGAAGGATTTCACCCTTTTCGTCCAGGAAGGTGCATTGCAGAAGACAGCGGCTGTTCGGGCTCATTGCGCCACGCGGCTTTACGGAAACCGCCAGATTGTACCGGGTGTTTTCGCTTGCCGGCATGTTCCGCCGGTCAAGATATACCTGGCTGAGCGGGTGCGATGCGGAAGCCTGGAAACATCGGGAACCGGGGCCGGCGCTGTCCGTGTCGATTATCCTTCCGCTGCCCCATCCTGCGCCGTATGGCTGCCAGTTGTGGATGCTCCATGAGTCGGCGAGGCCCTCCGGACCGGCTTCCAGCCCCGGATTCGGCAGGAGTTCCTCTCCGGCGAACGAACATAGCGCCGCCGCCAGGCACGCGAGGACGGCACGGCATTTTCCTGTCATCTGCATTGATCCATGACCTCCCATTGACGCTTTACGAAGGAGTCCCCGTTGTTGTCACCGGGGACGATGGCGGACAGCTGGACGAAGACGGCATTCTGCCGGACTCCGCCGTCAGAATAGCCGACGGTCCAGCCCTTCAGGTCGTGGCCCTTGTCAAACGGACTGTTGATCGGCTTGGTGAACATGTCGGCGATGATCGCCTTGCTCCCAAATTTTTCAAGGATGATCGGAGAGCCATTGCCATCCTCCATGTCCCGGTATTGGTTGGCGTCGAGGATTCCCCATCCGAGGTTGACATTGTTCCTGATTGTCGTGCGAAGTCGGTCAAGGTGTCCGTCCGCCTTGAAGAACCTGTCGTCGCCTTTTCCCCGCAGGAATGGGCAGTAGTACAGATCCGCCACGCTCAGGTATTTCCCCAGGATCAGAAGTCCGCCGCGCTGGTATTTTGCCGGGTTTCCGGACAGCGAGATGTACTGGTGCGTGCCGGCGTATCCCCCGCCGCCGTAATAGAACGTGGAGTACCTCATCGTCGGGCCGGAGCCGTAATCCCCTGCGTAGATGAGATAGGCGACGACGATTTGCCTTTTGTCGTTGATGCATCTGGTTGCCTTCGCCTTCATTTTTGCCGTGTTCAATGCCGGAAGCAGCATTGAGGCCAGGACGGCGATGATCGCGATCACCACCAGCAGTTCAATGAGAGTGAAGGGGCGGCATGGAAGCTCCACACCGATCTTCCGGACGGACATCTTTTTGCCATTCATGGCATTTCCTCCTATTTTTTTTCGTATTTTTTTGCGGTCACGTCCCGGGGGCGATTTTCCGGCGATTGATATTTCTGCAGCTTGACGAGATCACCAGCTCCGACTCCAGGATTTCGCGGCACGGCCTGCCGCCGGTCTTCCGGGGACGGCGGAGGCATTCCGCAATCGCCTGGACGGCGCGCTCCCCCATTTTCTCCAGCGGCATGCTGATATGGCTGACTGGTTGTTCCAGAAATGGCGCCTGGTCCATTTTGTCGAAGCAGAAGAGCGAGAGGTCGTTGGGGATCCGCAGGCCATGGCGTTCAGCGGCAATCATCACCCTCCCCAGGGAAGTGCCCTGCAGGACGAAAAAAGCGGTAAAGCTTTTCTCCCGGAAAAACTCCTCCATGCCGGCGGGCGTGGGGTCGCGCAGGATTAATTCCTCCGGCGGTTCAAGGCCGTTGGAGGCAAAAGCCAGATACCAGCCATTCAGACGTTTATGCAGGATTTCCGACTCCGTGTCCGCAAGCACCGCGATCCGGCGGTGTCCGATCAGCAGCAGGTATTCGACGGCCTTGCGGGACTCGGCCAGATGGTCGATCGAAAAGGCGAAGAAGCGGGGGTTGTCGGGAATGCGGTTCAGGATGGCGACCGGAGTGCCGCCTTCGGCTACGGCAAGGTAGCGGTCGTACATTTCAGGGGTGATCCGGGAGAGGATGATCCCGTCCAGACGCTCGTCGCCGGAGTCCTTCAGGAGAACCAGCTCGCAATCGCACTCCCTGGCGCCCTTCTTCAGACCATTGAGAATCCGGTCGTAGTAGAAATAGCCCCACAGGTCGATTTCAGCGTCAATCCCGATGCGCAATTGCCGCCGGACCTCCCGGGACGCCTTTTGTTTTTCCGGCGAGACGATCTGCCAGCCAATTCCGGCCTTGCTTGCCAGGATGTTGTCCTCGGCAAGCATCTGCAGGACCTTGCGGATGGTCGGACGGCTCACGCTGTAGCGCGCCGCCAGTGCATGCTCCGCAGGGAGGACATCGCCGTCGCGGCCGATCTTCCCGCTGGCTATCAGCCGGCTCAGGTCATCAAGTACAAAACGATACGCGATCCTGGGCATGTTCAGACTCCCTCCAGCTTGGTCCATTGCTTACAGGTTATTCTTGTCATGTAAATATTATAGCCAAAAAAACCAAAAAAACAACCCCTCCGGCAGAGAAAAAGACGCGATTTTTCATTGCCCTTCGCCTGGATCCGTGAAGCTGGCGGCCTGGCGTCAGAGGGAGGAATCTTGATGATGCGTGCCGGGAGTGCGGGACCGAAGGAGGGCGAAACCATGGCGCAAAAGAGTCGGCTTCACGGGGCCGGGCTTCGGATTTATGCGATTGCATGGCCGGTGCCGGTTCAAATTCGGTGCCGGGCAGGCGTTTTTCCGGATTGAAAAACGGCGGTGGGGTGGTACATTTAGGGGGCGCCGGGATCAGCCGGGCGCGCATTATGAAGCCATTTTGGCAGGTCATTGTCTAGGGAAGTTTTCTATTGATGCAAACAACGGCATTTCGCGTCATGTTGCTGCTGGTGCTTGTCGCGGCGGCGTGCCGCTGGGCGGCAGGCGCGTCGCTTCTGGAGCTGGGGGACGGCACGGGGCAGCTGCAGGGCTTTCGCACCAATGGCAGCACGCGATCGGCCGGCGGCAGGGAACTGGAGTGGGAGCTGGCGGGTCAAAGTGCGTCGATGCAGCCGCCGATTTTTCAGCTCAGCGGGGTTTTGTTGCGTATGCAATCACCCAACGGGCGTTATATTGTGTCCAGTCCGCATTGCACTTTCGACCAGCTGAAGCGCGAGTTGCGCAGTGACGCCGCGGTCAAGGTCAGCGGTCCCGGCGTGGAGGTCACCGGCATTGGCTACGACTTCTACTGGGATGGCCATGACGGCAAGCCGGTGCTGGTGATCCGCAAGGCCGCCCACATTGAGATAGAGACCGGCGCCGTGCGCAATGCCAGGGCCCTGAAGCCGTGAAGTTGATTCCTTCGCGCCGGGATTTCGCTTTTTTTTCAATCACGTGCTTGCGGTACGCTCCCTGAAAACACTTCATTCTGGCGCAGAAGAAAACTCCACAGCTTCACGGATCCGGGAAGGAGAGATTTTGAACAATAGCAGTTTCACGAATGTCATGTCACGGGTGCTGGGCGTTGCGATGCTGGCATTTGGCGTGCTTCAGGCGTATGGCGTCGGTCCGGAGGGCGGAGAGTCCGCCTTGTCCGGCGTCGATGCGCCCGGCAAGGTGACGATTGCCGCCGAGCGCATGGAGATGCTTCTGGGCGAGGTGATCAAGCTGGATGGCGATGTGCTGGTGGAGGACAGCCGCTATACGCTCACCTGTGAGCACGGGCTGATTTTCCTCCGGCCGAAGGATGATGCGGACGGCCAGTCCGGCAGCGATGGCCAGTCGCTGGGCAATGGCGCGGTGCTGGATCGCATCGAGGCTTCCGGGCGGGTGATGGTCCGCACCCATGACGGCACCCAGAGCGCCACCGGCGACCGTGCGCGCTATGACAAGGAAGCCGAGCGCATCACCCTTGAGGGGAACTGCACGATTCTGGCCGACGGGCGGGTGATGCGCACCGCGCGCGTGGTCTATGACGTCAAGGCGGGGACGATTACCGCGTCGCGCACCAGCATCACCATTCCGCTGTCTGGCGGCGGCGGCAAGGGCGATGGCGGCCTGGGCGGGATCTTCGGCGGCGTTTCATCCAAGGAAGCCAATCAGGACAGCGATGCCGGAGCAAAAGAGCACAAATAGCCATGTCGGCGGCGAACTGCTGCGGGCGGAGGGGTTGCGCAAGGTCTACAATGGCCGGTGCGTGGTCAATGGGGTCTCGCTGACGGTTTCGCCGGGGGAGGTCGTGGGGCTGCTGGGGCCCAATGGCGCCGGCAAGACGACGTCATTCTATATGATCGTGGGGTTGATCCGGCCGGATGCCGGTCGGATCTTCTTCCATGGCGAGGATGTCTCCGGGCTGCCGATGTACCAGCGTGCGCGGCGGGGCATGGGCTATCTGGCGCAGGAGCCGTCGATCTTCCGGCGGCTGACGGTCCGGGAGAATGTGATGGCGGTGCTGGAGACGCTGGAGCTGGACGCCGCGCAGCGCCGCCAGCGTCTCGACTCGCTGCTGGATGAATTGCAGCTTTCCCATCTGGCGGACCAGAAGGCGCTCACGCTCTCCGGCGGCGAGCGCCGGCGGCTGGAGATCACCCGTGCGCTGGCGACCTCGCCGGATTTCATCATGCTGGACGAGCCATTTGGCGGCGTCGATCCCAAGAATGTCTTTGAGGTCCAGAAGAACATCGCGGCGCTGCGCGATCGCGGGCTGGGCATCCTGATCACCGACCACAATGTGCGGGAGACGCTGGCAATTGTCGACCGCGCCTATCTGATCTGTTCCGGGGAGATCCTCTTTTCCGGGACTGGCGATGAATTGGTGAACGACGAGCGGGCCAAGCAGGTCTACCTTGGCCCCAGCTTCGCCTGATGAAGCGGCGTTTTTTTGAGCAAATGCGGCGTGCCGTGGATTCGTCGGGAATGCCGGCGAAGTATCCCGGCGGATTCCCGCAGGCGGCGCGCACCGGCCTTTTTTCCCGGCAACCCCGGGATTGTTGCACATAAACACAACCAGGAGGTAAACTCATGGAATTGATGCTGACCGGAAAACATATTGAAATCGCGCCGGAAGAACGCGAGTATGCGGAGAAGCTGGCTGCCGGGCTGGGTGGCGATTTCGAGAAGCTGTCGAGTCTGCGCATGGTGGTCTCCAGCGAGCGCGGCCGCGCCAAGTGCGAGGCCGTCCTCAACGGCAAGAACGTCAATTTCAACGCCAGCTGCATTGGCAGCTCCGTCAAGGTGACCATCGGCGGGTGCGTCGAGAAGCTGGGCAAGCAGATGCGCCGCTACCTGGAGCGCATCCAGGATCGTTCGATCCAGGCCGATCCCGCCTTGAAGGACAAGATCTGGAGCTCCTCCGACTTGAAGCTTGACAACGACCTGGAAGCCGATATCTTCGAGTAGTCCGTCGTTTCCGGCCATGCGGAAGATGGCTTCCGATGAGCGTTTTCCGCATGGCCGCGTCATTGTCCCCCATTCCCATTTCCCATTCCCATTCCCCCATTCCGAAAAAGTGGCTTGCAAAATGTCTTCCGAACCGCACATTGAGAGGCATGGCGGCGGACAGCCGGCGTGGCGTCCGAACTGGGACACCTACTTTCTGAAGCTGGCGATGCTGGCCTCCGAGCGCGCCACCTGTCCGCGGATGCATTGCGGCTGCGTGATCGCCAAGGACCACCACGTCCTGTCGACCGGATACAACGGGTCGCTGCCGGGCGCGGCGCATTGCTATTCGGAGGGCTGCCTGGTGGTGGACAACCATTGTGTGCGCACCAACCATGCGGAGGTCAATGCGATTTGCCAGGCTGCCAGGCATGGCATGGCATTGCAGGGCGCCACCGCCTATGTCACCAACATGCCTTGCACCGCGTGCGCCAAGGCGCTGATCGCGGTGGGCATTGTGCGGGTGGTGGTATTTTCCAATTACCACGACTCCCTGGCGGAGCGTTTTTTTGCCGAGAGCCATGTCGAGTTGTGCCGGCTGGAGAAGCCGGAGAACCTCATCCATTACAATCTGGAGGATTTTTCCTCGGCAATCCCATTTGGCGACGGCGGGCAGCCGTCCCCGACTTCCTCTGCTTCCCCGTCCCCCAACTTCAGCAAATAGCGGCAAATGTCATCCATGAGCGATATCAACTTCAGCATTTCGGGAGAATTCAAGCAATGGCCGGCGCCGTCGGTGTCGGTGCGGCAATTGGAGCCGCAGCTTGACGAAATCGTCATTGACTGGAAGTGTTCCTCTCCGGCGGAGCCGGAGTCCTTCGCCATCGAGTCGGAGTTTGACAAGGGCGATGCGGATTACCAGTTTTCCACCAGCCAGCTGCGTGGGATTCCGCTGCTCCCGGAGTGGGCGGGTGCGGAGGCCATCCGCAGCGAGCTTGCCGCCAATGAGCCGGCGGTGTTCTTCATCAGCCCTTCGGGCACCAACCGGCTGGCGCTGGCGGTGTCGGAGGTCAAGCGGAAGGTCATCATCCGCGGCGGGCTGGTCGAGGAGAATGGGCGCATCCGGCTTGGCGTTTGTTTCTTCAGCCAGCCGGAGAGTGCGTTGTCGGAATATCATGCGGTGATCCGCATTGACCGCCGGGCGCAATTCTATGCCGACACCATGGCGGGAGTGTCGCAGTGGTTTGAGCGGGAATGCGGCTGTCCGGCGGCCTGGGTTCCGGCGCTGGCGCTGGAGCCGGTCTATTCCAGCTGGTACACCTGGCACCAGAACCTCTCCAGCCAGGCCGTGGATGAGCAGATGGCGGTCGCGGCCAGATTTGGCCTGAAGGGCGTCATTCTCGACGACGGCTGGCAGACTGACGACAACAACCGTGGCTATGCCTTCTGCGGCGACTGGGAGGTGTCGAAGAACCGCTTTCCGGATTTTGCCGGCCTGGTCCGGAAGATTCACGAGCGCGGCATGTATTGCATGCTCTGGTATGCGGTTCCGTTCGTCGGGCCGCGGAGCAAGGCGTTTGACGAATACAAGGACAAGATGCTTTACAGTTGGGATTACGGTGACGTCGGGTGTCTGGATCCGCGTTTTCCGGAGGTGCGCGAGTACCTGGCCGGCGTTTATGAGCGTGCGGTGCGGGAGTGGGATCTGGATGGGTTGAAGCTGGATTTCATCGATTCCTTCACCGGCTCGCGCGGGCCGGATCCGGCGGTGTCGCAGGGTTATGCCGGGCGGGACATCAAGTCGATCCCCGACGCGGTGGACAAGTTGCTGGGGGAGGTGCTGTCGCGGCTGAAGGCGATCAAGCCGGAGTTGCTGGTGGAGTTCCGCCAAAGCTACTTCGGCCCCGCCATCCGGAAGTACGGCACGATGATCCGGGCGGCGGACTGTCCGGACGACTGCATTTCCAACCGCATCCGCACCATCACCTTGCGGCTGACTTGCGGAAATGCGCCGGTGCATTCCGACATGCTGATGTGGCGTGCCGATGAGAGCACCCAGACCGCGGCGCGGCAGCTTCTCAATGTCCTGTTCAGCGTGCCGCAGATTTCGGTGGATCTCAATCTGCTTCCTCCCGAGCATCAGCAGATGCTGCATTTCTGGCTGGCCTTCTGGCGCAACCACCGGCAGGTGCTGCTGCGCGGGAAGCTGCGGCCCTATCTGCCCCAGAATGACTTTGCGCTGGTCACTGCGGAGAACGACCTGGAGATGGTGGCCGCGCTCTATGGCAATGGCCAGGTGGTGTCCATCCCCGCGGACGGGCGGCGGTGCAGCATCGTCAATGCCGCGGACATGTGCAAGGTGGCGGTGGACAATCCCGGCGATACTGAGCGCCGGGTGGTCCGCTTTGACGCGATGGGCAATTTCCTTGGCGAGTCGTCCCTGCCGCCGGGGCTGCATTGGATTGACATCCCGGTCTGTGGTCTGGCGGAGGTGGGCGCGAGGTAGTGCAGGGCATGTACGGCTTCATTTTCCGTTCCCGCCGTCTGGATTTCACGCCGGGCGCCCCCCGGCTGATGGGGATTCTCAATGTCACGCCGGATTCCTTTTCAGATGGCGGCAGCTACCTTGATCCGCAGAGGGCGGTGGAGCACGCGCTGCAGATGGAACGCGATGGCGCCGCCATCATTGACATTGGCGGCGAGAGCACCCGCCCCGGCCATGTCCCGGTGCCGCCGCAGGAGCAGCTCCGGCGAATCCTGCCGGTGATCGCGGGAGTGCGGGAGCAAAGTGCGGTGCCGGTGTCGGTGGACACCACCCATGCCGCGGTGGCCGAGGCCGCGCTGGCGGCGGGTGCGGACATTGTCAATGACGTGTCGTGTCTGGCCGACCCCGCGATGCCGGAGGTCCTGGCCAGGTATTCCGCCGGATGCGTGGCGATGCATTGCCGGCAGCTGGCTCCGGACGAGGACGCGGTGCGGGTGGTTGCCGGTGAATTGTCGGCGTGCATCGACCGCGCGGCCGGGCAAAGCGGTCTTTCCCGGGAGCATTTCATGGTGGATCCCGGAGTGGGCTTTGGCAAGAGCGATCCCCAGACCGACCAGCTGCTGCAGCGGCTGGGGCAGCTGCATGAGTGCGGCTGCGCGGTGCTGCTGGGGATTTCCCGGAAATCCTACCTGGGGCGCCGTTTTGGCCGGCCGCTGCCCGCTGATCGGCTGGACGCCACTTTGGCGATGTCGTTCCTGTGTCGCCGGGACTGCGAGGTCATGAGGGTGCATGACGTGCCGGAGCACCGGAAAATCCTATCGGCTCTTGCGGGGGAATGATGGACATGGCATCCATTTTCGGTCCTGACGTGTCATGGCTGCCGGAGTCATGCTATCTGGCCATGCAGATACTGCTGCTGGCGTTCCTGATCTATTGGGTGTTGCGCTTTGTCCGGCTCAACGGGGTCTACTTCGGCTACTTTCTGACCTATGTCTTCGCCAGCGGGATCTATGTCCTGGCCGGATTCCTGCATTTGCCGTTTGTCGTGGTGGTCATGAGGCAGGTGCTGGTCTATTTCCTGCCGCTGCTGGGGGCGCTGTTCTTCCAGAACGACCTGCGGCGTCTGATGGTCTACCTTGCCCGCGGATACATCACCCTCAGCCGCCGCAACACCACCCGCCAGCTGGAGCAGAATCGCCGCGACCTGGTGAACGAGCTGGTGAAGACGGTCTGCGCCTTGACCCACCATGAGTCGTGGCGGCGATTCCTGCTCAACGAGTACGGATACACCGCCTATCGCGATCTGCCGGAGCGCAGCACCGGCGCGTTGATCGCCCTGCAGGCGTCGATGGACATCCGCCGGGAGCTGGAGTACAGCAGCATCGGGCAATCCGGAATGGGGGCGATGCTCAGCTGCCGGGTCGAATGGCTGCTGCTGCGGACCATCTTCTACCCCGGGTCGCCGTTGCATGACGGCGGGGTGATCATTGACCGGAGCGGCACCATCATCGGCGCCGGATGCCGTTTTCCCGCCGCGGAGGCCGACCACGAGCAAATCGCCCACACCCGCCACAACGCCGGGCTTGGCCTTTCGATAAAGGTCCCGGATGCGTACGTGATTGTGGTTTCGGAGGAGACCGGCCGCGTTTCCGTCTGCGCCAACGGCCAGATCGTGCGCACGGACTCGCCGCAGCATCTGCGTCAGGCGCTCTATCGTTTCTACGGGGTTGCCGGCGACGATGAGCCGCAAGCGGATGACGGTGCCGTCCGCAAGCTGATGAGGGTTGTCTTTGACGGCAATGTCTGAGCCGCAAATGGCGTGGAGCCATTTGCGGCGCCCGGATTTCGCCATTTTTCCGGTCCGTCGCCCCTCCCATGGCGGCGGCGGCGCGCCCTTGTGGACAATGCGGCCATCCAGGCGGCGCGGGAGCCGCCATTTTTCATCGGCCCGGGCCGGAGCGCCGTTCTTTTTTTTTCCTCTCCCTGGAGGCCTCCATTTGACTGCATCTGTGAAGAACATCAACAAGCTTCCCGACAACAAGCCGGGCTTCTGGCGCCGGCTATGGGAGGCGGTCATCGCCCATCGCGACCGCAAGCTGCTGGCGCTGTTCCTTGCCGCGGCCTGCACGGCGGTTTTCTACCATGGCAAATGGAAGGACATCGGGCGCTGGCGCACCGTTTCCGGGGTGTCCGTCGAGCTGCTGGGAGTCAAGGACAATGTCTATTCCAATGGCCGGATGCGGTACTACATCGACCAGGAGGTCTCTCCGGCGAAGACGGATCTGGGCATCAGCGTCCTGGGGGGCAATGACTCCTCCCTGGGCGCGGATCAATTCGCGGTGCAGTTGCTGCTGCCGGTCGAGCTGGCCTGCGACGCCGGCGAGGATTGTGCGAAGCTGCACGCCGCCGCCCCCCATGAGATGAAATTGCCGGTGGACATCAATTTCTGCCGCAAGCCGGAGGGATGCAAGATCCGGACGGTTGGCGACCGCGAGGTGGTCATCAAGTGGGATACGCTGGTCACCCGGGAGGTCCGGGTCAATGCGGTCTGGACGCCCGTCAATTGGCGTGAAGACCGCGAGGTGTCGCTCACACCGGTTGTCGCCACGGTCAGCGGTCCGCGCCATGTGCTCTCCGACGGCAATTTCGAGGGCAAGACCGAGGCTTTCGGCATTGACATGTCCCGTCTTGGTGAATATGAGCAAAGCGTGCAGCTGATCAGTCCGGATCCGCGATGCCATTTTTCCGATGACCGGGTGGTGATGCATGTCAATGTCTTCGACCCCCATCGGCACGTCTCCCGGAAGGTCTCCGGAGTGCGGGTCAATTACATGGTCAGCCAGACCGAGCTGGGCAATTTGAGAGTCACCCGGGAGGGGCTGGAGGAGGGATTGCCTGACATCATCGACGTGGTGGTCACTGGGCCGCGGCGTGAAGTCGAGAATCTGTCGCCGCGGGATATTGTCGCCTACTGCGATTTGACTGGCTATGCGCAGTCGGACGCCACGCACAAGGTGGTGGTGCAGTTCAAGTTGCCGCGGTCGGTGAGCATAAAGGGCGGCAGCTGGCCGCTGCCGCGGCGGCTGACGCTGAAGTGGGGGACCCCGGACGGCGAATCGTCCGCCGGCACGGCGGCTTCATCCGCTCCGGCGGCTTCGGCGGCTTCGGCGGCTCCGGCGGCTTCATCCGCGGGCGGAGATGGCATTCAGGCGGCACCGGAGCAGGTGCGTAAATAGCGGCGGGCGAAGGAAATGGCGGAATTGACCGAGTTGAGCGAGGAAGCGGCCTCCGCGGCGGTGGTGATTGTCACTGGTCCGACGGCGACGGGCAAGACCCGTCTGGCGGTTCGGCTGGCCAATGATTTCCACGGGGAGGTCGTCAGTGCGGACTCGCGGCAGCTCTATTGCGGGCTGGACCTGGGGACGGGGAAGGATTTGGAGGAGTATCAGGCCGATGGCATGGCGGTGCCATATCATTTGATTGACGTGGCGTCGCCGGGGGAGCGCTTCGACCTGTTCCGCTATCTGGAATTGGCGCGGCGTGCGCTCAACCAGATTGTGGCGTCGTCGAAATTGCCGGTGGTCTGCGGGGGGACGCCGCTGTATCTTTCCGCATTGCTCAAAGGCTATGCGATGGTTGGCGGCCAGCCGGATCTGCGGCTGCGCGAGGATCTGGAGCGCAGGGATCTGCCGGAGTTGCTGGCGATGCTGCGGCAGTGCGCATCGCCGGAATTGCTGGCGCGCACCGACCTCACCCAGCCGCGGCGGGTCATCCGCGCCATTGAGATCGCCCGGCATCCCGAATGCGCGATCCGGACTCGCGCGTTGTCGCACCCGCTGATCCTGGCGCCGAAATACACCCGTGACGAGGTGCGCTCGCGCATCGAGACGCGGCTGAAGGCGCGCCTGCAGGCCGGGATGGTCGAGGAAGTGCGTGCCCTCCATGACGAGCGGGGCATCTCCTGGGAGCAGCTGGACTGGTTCGGACTCGAATACCGCTATGTCTCGCGCTACCTGCGCGGAATGCTGGCCTATGATGAGATGTATTGCGAGTTGCTCAACCACATCCGGCAATTCGCCAGGCGGCAGGATATCTGGTTCCGCAAGCTCGAACGCGAGGGCAATGCAATCCACTGGATCGATCACGGCGATTATGCCACCGCCCGGGAGCTGGTGGAAAAAGCCCTGGGATCGGGGGCTTTTCCGGGCATCTCCGGCGTGCCGTGACGTGGGGCCAGGGCTTTTTCGCCTCCATGGCAGCCTGGCGCAAGTGCGAACGCCAGGCCCACGGGGGATTTTGCGGGACGCCAGGCCGCGGAATGCGTCAGCGGCAGCTTCATCAAGGGGCGGTGCGGTGTGGAAGCCACGTTGAAAATCCCGGTCGGCGGGATACATTTAGTCGATTGCCGAGATTCTCTTGAATCCGTGAAGGCGGCTCTGTTGCGCCAAAATTCCGTCTTTTCCCGGTCGCGCTGCCGCCATGCCCCTTCAAAAATCCCCGTACTGACGCAATCGCCGGGCTTCACCAGCTCCAGAAATCCGTTTTTTTCCTACAATGAAGATCGCTGCGATTATCCCTGCCCGTTATGGCAGCACCCGTTTTCCGGCCAAGCCGCTGGCGTTGATCAAGGGCCGTCCGATGATCCAGTGGACATACGAGTCCACGGCCAAATGCGCCGATTTCGACACGGTGGCGGTGGCGACCGACGACCAGCGCATCCATGACGCGGTGGTCTCGTTTGGCGGCCGGGCGGTCATGACTTCGCAGCAGTGCCGGACTGGCACCGACCGGATATACGAGGCGATCCAGGGCATTGATGCGGATCTGATCGTCAATGTCCAGGGTGATGAGCCGCTGATTCCGGCGGAGGTGCTGCATCAGCTGGTGGTGAAGATGCGCGACAGCCAGGCGGACATGGGGACGGTCGCAGTGCCGTTTGGCATCTCCGGGCGCGATCCGGCGGACGCCAATGCGGTGAAGGTGGTGCTGGACAATCGCGGCTTCGCGCTGTATTTCAGCCGGGCGCAGATACCTTTTCTGCGTGACGGCGGCCAGTCCTGCGAGCCGTTGCTGCATTGGGGGCTTTACGCCTACACCCGGGATTTTCTCGGGGAATTTGTCAAATGGCCGACAGGCCGTCTGGAGGCCTGCGAAAAGCTGGAGCAGCTGCGGGCGCTGGAGAATGGCGCACGCATCTGCGTGCTGGTTGCCGGCGAGCGCACCGCTGACGTCGATGTGCCTGGTGACATTGCGCGGGTCGAGGCGCTGCTGGACCAGCGGCGGTCTTCTGGAAGGGCATGAACGCAAGGGGGATGAGCATGAGGAAATTCGAGATTGCACCGGGGGTTGGCGTCGGCGGCGGTTCGCCGTTGCTGGTGATGGCGGGGCCATGCGTGGCCGAGTCGCTGGAATTGTGCCGTGAAGTCGCCGGCACCGCCAGCCGGATTTGCGCCGAGCTGGGGCTCAGCTACATTTTCAAGGCATCGTTCGACAAGGCCAACCGGACCAGCATCGACGCCTTCCGCGGCCCGGGCGAGCATGACGGCCTGGAGATCCTCCGTGCCGTCAAGGAAGAGTTCGGGGTGCCGGTGGTCACCGACGTCCACGAACCCGGCCAGTGCGCCGAGGTGGCGGCGGTCGCCGACGTATTGCAGATTCCCGCCTTTTTGTGCCGGCAGACCGACCTGCTGCTGGCGGCGGGCGCCACCGGGAAGGCGGTCAATGTCAAGAAGGGCCAGTTTCTGGCCCCGGAGGACATGGCGGGGGTGGTGCACAAGATCGAGAGCACGGGGAATCAGCGGATCATGCTCACCGAGCGCGGCACCACCTTCGGCTATCATAACCTGGCGGTGGACATGCGCTCGCTGGTGATCATGCGCGGCCTCAATTACCCAGTGGTGTTCGATGCCACCCATTCGGTCCAGTTGCCGGGCGGAAATGGCACCTGCTCCGGCGGCAATCGTGAATTTGTGGCGCCGCTGGCGCGGGCCGCCGCGGCCGTCGGCATCGACGCTTTGTTCCTGGAGGTCCATCCGGATCCGGACCACGCGCTGTCCGACGGCGCCAATTCCCTGGAATTGCGCAATTTGCGGGCATTGCTGGCCAAAGTCAAGCAACTGCATGAGCTATGTCCATGAAATTTCTCGACTCGAATCATAAATACCCCGGCGGCGAAGCGGACTTCATCGCCGCGGCCCGGCGGATCCGGCTGATCTCGCTGGACATTGACGGCGTCCTCACTGACGGGCGCATCGGCTATGGCTGCGGTGCCGACGAGGAGATCAAGTTCTTCGACGTCAAGGATGGCCAGGGGATCAAGTATCTGACGCAGCTGGGGGTGGCCGTGGGCATCATTTCCGGCCGGAAATGCGCGGCCAACCGCCGCCGCGCCGGCGAGCTGCAGCTGGATTTCCTGCGTGAGGGCTGCGTGGACAAGCTTGCGGCTTTGCGGGAAGTGTGCGCCCAGCACAATTGCGCCCTGGACGAGGCAATGCATGTCGGCGACGATCTCATCGACTGTGAATGCTTCATGAATTGCGGCATCGGCGTTGCCGTCGGCGACGCCATTCCCGAGGCGCTTTGCTATGCCGATTGCCAGACGGCGGCCTTTGGCGGCCGCGGCGCGATCCGGGAGATTACAAGATGGCTGATCAAATCCCGGGGGCTTCTGGGGCGGGTTCTGGAGCGCTATCGTCTTCCTCCCCGTTGATGCTGTCGGCGTAGTCATGCGGAAGCTGCTCAAATTCCTGTCGCCATTCGCTCCGGACCACTCCGGGGCGGTCTCGGCGTTGTTTGAATGCGGCGCGCTCACGGTGATTTGCGATGCCGGCGGCTGCACCGGCAATGTCTGCGGCTTTGACGAGCCGCGGTGGTTCGAGCGCCGCAGCGCGATTTTCAGCGCCGCATTGCGGGACATGGATGCCATCCTGGGTCGCGACAAGGCGCTGGTGGAGAAGATCCGCGATGCCGCGGAGACGCTCAATCCCGCGTTCATCGCCATTGTCGGCACGCCGGTTCCGGCGGTAATCGGGACGGATATGCGGGCGTTGGAGCGCATGGTCCGCTCCGCGGCCGGGCGGCCCTGCATCGCGCTGGCGACTACCGGCACTGGCCATTATGACCTCGGGGTGTCGTCGGCGCAATTGGCGCTCTTCCGGCATTTTGCCTCCGGCGAGGGGCCGGCGCCGGTGCCGGGCAGGGCGGGGCTGCTGGGGGCGACGCCGCTGGATCTGTCCCGCTGCGATGCGAAGGCGGAATGCGAGGCATTGCGCGCCATGGGGATGCGCGAGGTGATCCCGTATGGAATGGGATGCGGCGGCGGATTGCAGGCATTCCGCCAGGCGGGCGGGGTTGCCAGGAACTACGTGGTGTCGCCGTCCGGATTGGCGGCCGCGCGATATCTGCAGGAGCGTTTTGGCACCGCATACGAGCCATTTTTCCCGTCGCTGCCGCAATTTGACCTCGACGGCGTCCGCGGCCGGCGGATTCTGGTGGTGCATCAGCAAATCGCCGCCAATGCCATGCGTGAGGCGCTGGAAAGAGCCGGCGCCGCCCGGGTGTCGGTGGCCAGCTGGTTCCAGCTTGACCGCCAGTTCATGCGTGGTGGCGATTGCCGCATCGACGGCGAGGAGCATTTTGCCGCGCTGGTGGCCGATGGCGGCTTCGAGCTGATTGCCGCCGACCCGATTTTGCGCCATGCGCTGCCGGGATACCATGGCGCATGGCTGGATTTCCCCCATTTTGCGGTCTCCGGGACGCTGTGCGCCGCCGTCGGCGCCCATCCTTCCCCGTCGTCCGCCATTGCCGCACCATGACTTCGGTTGAAGGGACATCCTACCGCCTTTACGGCATTGTCCAGGGCGTCGGCTTCCGGCCGTTTGTCAGCCGTCTGGCACGGCGGCTGGGCGTGACCGGCGACGTGTCCAACCGCGGATCATTTGTCGAGGTGCACGCCTTCGCCGACCCGTCGGTGCTGGCGCAATTCCGTCAAAGCCTGGAGCGCGAGGCGCCGCCGAGGTCGGCCATTCTCAAGATCGACTCCATGCCCCTGGACGCTTCTTCGGGGGTCCCGTCGTCATTCGAGATCATCGGGAGCACCTGCGAACGCGGCGATATCTTCGTCTCGCCGGACATTGCGACCTGTCCGCGGTGCCGCCAGGAACTCTATGACCGGCGGGACCGGCGCTACCGCCATGCGTTCATCAACTGCACGGGGTGCGGGCCGCGGGTCACCATCCTCGACGCCATGCCGTATGACCGCGAGCGCACCAGCATGGCGGATTTCCCGATGTGCGCGCAATGTTCCCGGGAGTATCATACGCCGTCGAGCCGGCGCTACGACGCCCAGCCGGTCTGCTGCAACGACTGCGGTCCGCAGCTGTATCTTCTCGGAAGGGAGGAGGTCCGCGGGCAGGCGGCCTTGCGGGCGGCACGGGAGAAGCTGATCGCGGGCGGCATCGTCGCCATCAAGGGCATTGGCGGTTTTCATCTGGCCTGTGACGCCGGGAACGACGATGCGGTGAAGCGGCTGCGCGCCCTCAAGCGCCGCCCGGTCAAGCCATTTGCGGTGATGATGCGTGATTTGGCGGTCGTGCGCCGTCAATGCGTGCTGCCTCCGGAGCTGGAGGAGGTGCTTGACGGCCATCAGAAGCCGGTGATCCTGCTGGAACGCCGCGATGGCTGCCAGCTGTCGGCGGCGGTGGCGCCGGGCAATCCCGCGATTGGGGTGATGCTGCCGTATGCGCCGGTGCAGATGCTGCTTTTTCGCAATGACGATGATTTGGATGCCGCCATGCCTTCGGCGCTGGTGATGACCAGCGGCAACGCCTCCGGCGCGCCGATTTGCCGCTCGGACGCGGATGCCCAGGCTGAAATCAGCGGCTTTTGCGACCTCATGCTCTCGCACGACCGCCAGATCCGGCTGCGGGCGGATGACTCGGTGATGGACCATTTTGCGGGCCGGCCGTATATGATCCGCCGTTCGCGCGGGTATGCGCCGCTGCCATTCATGGTCTCCGGGAGCTTCAGCGGCGCGGTGCTGGGCATTGGCGCGGAGCTGAAAAACACCTTCTGTCCGGGACGGGACGGGCTTTTCTACCCCTCGCCATACATCGGCGACATGGCGGATCTGCGCAGCGTGGATGCCCTGCGCGAGTCAGTCAGGCGGCTGTGCGCATTGCTGGAGATCAAACCCGAACGGGTGGGATGCGATTTGCACCCGGCATACAACACCACAGTGGTGGCCGCGGAGCTTGGCCTGCCGCTGGTGCGAGTCCAGCACCATTGGGCGCATGTGGTGTCGTGCATGGCGGAAAACGGCTGCGGGGACTCCGAGGTGCTGGGGGTGGCCTTCGACGGCACCGGCTATGGCACGGACCATTCCATCTGGGGCGGCGAAATCCTCCGGGCCTCATATTGCGGATTTGAGCGACTGGCCAGCCTGGAGCCATTCATGCAGCCTGGCGGGGATGCCTCGTCCCGCCAGGGATGGCGCATTGCCGCGGCCATGCTCTGCGGTCCGCAATGCGATGAAGATGCCGCCCGGCGCACCGCCGCGCAATTCGGCTTGTGCACGCCATCGGAGCTGGGCGTGTTGCGGGTGATGTGCGCCAGAAAAGTCAATGCCGTGGTATCGACCAGCGCCGGGCGGCTTTTTGACGCCGCCGCCGCGGTGCTGGGGATTTGCCGGCAGTCCACCTTCGAGGGCGAGGCGGCGATGAAGCTGCAGTTCGCGGCCCAGCGGGCGGCGGATGGCTTTTCCGCCGTCCTTCCGGTTCTGCCGGTCCAGCTTTCCGACTCCGGCATGGTGCGGATGCCGTCATCGGCGTTGATCGCCCAGTTGGCGGCCGGCCGCAGCCGCGGCATTGCCGCCGAGGCGCTGGCGATGCATTTCCACCTGTCGCTGGCGCAAAATGCCGCCCGGGCGGTGGAAATCCTGCGTGATCGCACCGGATTGCGGACGGTCGCGCTCAGCGGCGGAGTCTTCCAGAACACGCTGCTGCTGGGGATGCTTTGCGACCGGCTGAGGTCATCCGGCTTCCGGGTGCTGGTCCATTCGCAAATCCCGCCCAACGACGGCGGGATCTGCCTGGGGCAGGCGGTCATCGCCGCGCAGTCCTTCAACTGAATGGCGCAACGCCGGCTCTTTGGCGCCATGTCTTCGTCATTTTTCCGTCCACATGCCGCCGGCAGGCGTCCCCGTGCGCCGTGCCGCAAATCAACGGCCTCCCGCCATCCAGGCATCGGCCGGCGGTGCGGCCATGTCAATGCAACCAATTAATTTTCAGCGAATCATGTGTGTAGGGCTTTCAGCGCGGGTCGTCAGCGTAAATGACGGCACGGCGGTAATCGACGCCTCCGGCGCCCGCCGGGCGGTGTCCGCCGAGTTGTTGGAGGATTTGGAGCCAGGCGACTACGTCATGGTCCATGCCGGGGTGGCGATTGCCAAAATTGACGGCAGCGACACCGAGGAGGTGGCGCGTTTGACGGCGGAGGACGCAGGCAATGACGGATCTGAAGCGCTTCATTGAGTCGTATTCCGGCCGTCCGCTGCGGATCATGGAGGTCTGCGGCACTCACACCCACGAGATCTTCCGCCTAGGGCTGCGGCGCATTCTGCCGCCGTCGGTGAGCCTGATTTCGGGGCCGGGGTGTCCGGTCTGCGTCACGCCATGCGGTTACATCGACGAGGCGCTGTGTCTGGCATTGGACCATCATGCGGTCATATGCACCTTTGGCGACCTCATCCGGGTTCCGGGCACCGAGATGTCGCTGGCGGGGGCGCGCGCCCGCGGCGCCGCGATCCGTCCGGTATATTCGCCGATGGACGCCGTCGAGCTGGCGTCGAAGGATCCGTCCCGGCGCTATGTATTTCTGGCGGTCGGCTTTGAGACCACGGTTCCATCGGCGTGCCTGGCGGTGAAGCATGCTGCGGCACGGGGGTTGGACAATTTCACGATTCTGGGGTCGAACAAGACCATGCCCAATGCCTACAGGGCGCTGGTCGGGTCGGCGGACGCCTTCCTGTATCCCGGCCATGTCCACACCATAATCGGCACCGGATTGTGCGAGCGGCTATGCCGCGAAGAGGGGGTAAGCGGCGTGGTGGCGGGCTTCACCGCCCAGGAGCTGCTGCTGGCGCTTGCCACCATCCTGGAGCTTTCGGCTTCCGGACGGCCATTTTTCCGCAATTGCTATCCCCGGGTGGTGCGTCCGGAGGGCAATGCCGCCGCGATGCGCCTCATGGACGAGGTGATGGAGCCGTGCGACGCCCAGTGGCGGGGATTGGGGAACATCCCGGGGTCGGGGCTGAAGTTGCGGGACAAGTACCGCGGCCTTGATGCCAGAATCCGTTTTGGCATTGAGCCGATGAATGGCCGGCCGAATCCGGCGTGCCGCTGCGGCGAGGTGCTGCAGGGGAAATGCCTGCCGTCGCAGTGTCCGCTGTTCGGCAAGGTCTGCACGCCGCTGCATCCCGTCGGCGCCTGCATGGTCTCCAGCGAGGGAGCCTGCTCGGCCTTTTACCAATATGGAATCTGATGCCTGCCATGGCGGATTCCGGAATGGAGAGTTCAATCATGGATGACAATACAGTCACGCTTGCGCATGGCGCGGGCGGAATGCAGACCTCACGGCTGATCGGCGAGGTGTTCAAGGCGCATTTTGCCAACCCGGATTTCACCGCCGACGACGCGGCGGTGCTGGCGCCGCCCCGCGGGCGGATGGCCTTCACCACCGACGGCTTCATCGTTTCGCCATACAAGTTCAACGGCGGCAACATCGGCAAATTGTCGATCTGCGGGACGGTCAACGACTTGGCGTGCATGGGCGCGCGGCCGCTCTATCTGACCTGCTCATTTGTCATCGAGGAGGGGTTTGCACTTTCCGAGCTGGACGAGATCGCCGCATCGATGGCAGGCACGGCCGCCGAGGCGGGAGTGCACATTGTCGCCGGCGACACCAAGGTGGCGGGGAAGGGCCAGGTCGACCATGTCTTCATCACCACCTCGGGGGTGGGCGAGGTGCTGCCGGGCGTGGAACTTTCCGGTCGGAATGCGCGGCCGGGCGATGCTGTAATCGTCACTCGCGACATTGGCTGCCACGGCTGCACGATCCTCCTGGCCCGCAACGACTTTGAAATTGACGCCGATATTGGCAGCGACTGTGCGCCGCTATGGGGGACCGTCCGGGAGATGCTGTCGGCGGCTCCGGGCATCCATGTCATCCGCGACGCCACTCGCGGCGGCACCGGCACGGTATTGCACGAGATCGCCGCCGAAAGCCAGGTCGGCATTGAGTTGTCGGCGGCGGCGGTGCCGGTGGCTCCGGCGGTGCGCGGGGTATGCGGGATGCTGGGGCTTGACCCGCTCTATCTTGCCTGCGAGGGCACCATGGTGGTCTTCGCTCCCGCCGAGAGTGCCGATGCGATTTTGTCGGCGCTGCATCGCGGACCCTATTCCGGCAATGCGGCGGTCATTGGCCATGTGACCGCCGATCATCCCGGCAAGGTGGTGCTGGAAACTGAAATTGGCGCCAAGACCCTGCTGGCCCAGCCCACCGGCGAACTCCTGCCGCGTATCTGCTGAACGGTTGAAAGAGCCGATGGCCATCCTTCCATATTACGGACACACAGCAGCATCAAACTGATGCTGAAAATCACCGGCCCGGTACGGCGACTCAAATGAACGTGGAACTCACCCCGCAAAACGTGCGGAAGGCGGAACGCCTCGCCGTGCTCTCATCCTGCTTCGGATTCCCCGGCGAAGTCGTGCTCACGGACAGCGCAATCATCATTCTCTTCGCCGGAGCTCTCGGCGCGGGCGACATGCTTTCGCTGCTCACCACCTCGTTTCTGCCGTTTCTGAACGGGCTGTGCATGATTCCGGCCGCGTATCTGGTCATGCGCCACGGCCACCGCGCAGTGATGCTCCGCGTGCTGGCGCTCTCATCGCTGATGTACTTTCTTGCGGCCGCCTCGCCATGGTTCGGCGCTGCCGGCATCGCGGTGATGATGACCGCAGTGCTTCTCTTCGCGCTCGGCGTAACCGGCTTTGTCGCCAGCTGGTATCCGATGCTCGACACCTTCCTGACCCGCGATTCGCGCACTCCGTTCTTCAGCCGGATGCGGTTCTGCCACCAGCTGTCCTCCGTTCTGTTTCTCGTGACGGCGGGCGCTTTGCTCGGAGCGCATCCGCCCCTCTGGAAGATGCAGCTCGTCATCTTCGCCGCCGCCCTGATGTTCTGCGGACGCGGCCTCTGCGTCGCCCGGATTCCGGAGTTTCCCGCCCGCGCACCGGAGAAGTTCGGGTTCCTCGACGGCCTCCGCCGCGCAATCGGCAACAAGGGGCTGACCGGTTTTTCCCTCTACCTCTTCATGCTCAACATCTCCACCTTCGGAACGGTTCCGCTGACCATGCTTTACCTGAAAAAGGGTCTCCATGCACCGGACAACATCGTGGTGTTCCTGTCAGCCGCCGCACTGACGGGCATGCTGCTGGGCTATCTCGGAATCGGGCGCGCGGTGAAGCTCCTCGGAGGCACCGGCCGCGCATTCGTCACATTCCACCTCCTCTATTTTGCGCTCAACACATCGCTATTCTTCCTCGATCGCGGCGGAATTGCGGCGTGGTGTTTCGCCGGCGCGGTTCTGCTGATGTTCAGTTTCCTCCTCGCCGGAAACTCCATTCTCGCATCCGCTGAAATGATGGAGCTTGCAACTCCCGGAAACAAAGTCATGGCGATGGCGTTCAGCGGAACATTTTCCTACGGGGCGACGGGGCTTGCCCGCGTGGTCCCCTCGCTGCTCCTCGGCTCGGGAGTTCTCGCTTCGAATTGGGAATTCCACGGACTTGTGATCAGCCGATGGCGGAGTCTCTACCTGCTGGGATCCTGCGCGATCCTGCTCTCCGCCGTATTCCTCTTCCTGGTACCCGCAGTCTTTCCGGACAATGCAAACCCAAGAGGTGTAAAATGAAAACATCGACGGAACGCTTCACCGGCTTCACCCGCGGCATGGGCATCGGCGGATGGCTCACAAACTACAAACGCTTCAACGTCCTTCCCGACAAATGGAAACTGCCGCTCACCATCGGCGATTTCGAGCACTTTGAAAGCTACATCACCGAAGAGGACGTCGCCAGGATCGCCTCCTATGGCCTCGACCACATCCGTCTCGGATTCGACCAGATTGTCATGGAGGATTCCCCGTATCACTACCGCGACCGCATGTTCGGGATCATCGCGAACTTCATATCCTGGTGCGAAAAGCACGGACTGAACGCCGTCCTCAATCTCCACAAGGCCGTCGGCAACTACTGCGACATTGAGGAGCCGGTCGCACTCCTTGACGACGCCGAGCTCCAGAGCCGTTTCGTCGCCCTCTGGATTGAATTTGAAAAACGCTTCCATGACAAGCCCGGCATCGCATTTGAACTCATGAACGAAGTCCGCGACGTCAAGCCCGAACTCTGGAACCGCCTTGCCGAACGCACCGTCAACGAACTGCGCAAGCTCAATCCGACGCGCAGGATCATCATCGGCAGCACCTGCTGGAACAGCCCGAACACGCTCAAGGATCTGCAGCTGTTCGAGGACGACAACATCATCTATACCTTCCACAACTACGCGCCGGGCGAATTCACCCACCAGCGCGGCGTCCTCCAGCCATTCCCCCTCTTCTACAACCGCGAGATGGAATGGCCCGGCGACATTCAGAAGTACCGCGAATTCCGCACCACCGTCGGTGGGGACATCGGCGATTACGCGGACTACGACCGCATGGACATCCGGTACATGCGCAAGGAACTGAACGGCGCATTCGAATTCGTCCGCAACCACCCGGACAAGATCCTCTGGTGCGGCGAATTCGGCACGATCCGCCATTGCAAGCTCGAATACCGCGAGAACTGGATGCGCGACATGATCTTGCTTCTGATCGAACACGGCATTCCCTACTGCGTCTGGAATTACCTCAGCACCCCCAACGACGGCAACCGCTTCAGCCTTGTCGACGACGACCGCCGCGAAATCCTCAGTCCGCGACTCCTCCGCATCATCCAGGGCCATGTATGAACCTGAATAACAAGGCCGGGACGGCCTTGCTACCCCTCGCCAAGGCCGGGACGGCCTTGCTACCCCTCGCCAAGGCCGGGACGGCGTTGCTACCCCTCGCCAAGGCCGGGACGGCCTTGCTACCCCTTGACAAGGCCGGGACGGCGTTGCTACCCCTCGCCAAGGCCGGGCCGGCGTTGCTACCTCTCGCCAAGGCCGGGACGGCCTTGCTACCCCTTGACAAGGCCGGGACGGCGTTGCTACCCCTCGCCAAGGCCGGGACGGCCTTGCTACCCCTCGCCAAGGCCGGGACATGTTATCCTGGCAAATCCATATACGAAGATGAACGGCTGAAAACTTACCAAGGAGAAAACCGTATTCCGCATTGGGAGTTGGATTCGGTCATCTACCATGTTTGCTTCCGCCTGAATGATTCTGTCCCAAGAGAGAAACAGGATGCGTGGCGGCGCGAACGAGAAGCCATACAGGAGCAGGCCAGAATGATGCACCGTGACTTGACGGAGAATGAAAAGAAAAGACAACAGTACCTCTATTCAGACAAAATCGAGCAGTATCTGGATTCAGGATATGGGGAATGTCTTTTGAAGAATCCAGCTGTCGCAGAAATCGTGAAACAGTCACTTGAATTCTATGATGGTGTTAAATACGAACTGCACTGCTGGAGCATCATGCCAAATCATGTCCATATAGCGTTCAAACTGCTAGGCAACGCAGACCTCTCAAAAGTCCTGCACGGATGGAGATCATACACGGCACATGCCATCAATAAACTGCTGGGACGCTCTGGAATACTTTGGCAGCCAGACTGTTATAATCATATCATCCGTTCTGAAGCCGAATGCAAGCAGCAGATGCGCTACATTTGGGAAAACCCAGAGAAGGCAGGCTATCAGAACTGGCCGTGGAGAGGGTGTAGCAAGGGCGTCCCGCCCTTGTCGTGTGATGCGGTGTAGCAAGGGCGTCCCGCCCTTGTCGTGTGATGCGGTGTAGCAAGGGCGTCCCGCCCTTGTCGTGTGATGCGGT